>JBILGL010000022.1:0-18358 GCA_044351075.1 Isosphaeraceae bacterium
ATGGCAAGGTTGCTCTCAGATTTCAAGTCTCTGAATCATGGGATCGACGCATTAAGCAACAACGCCCTGAAACCGGTAAATTTGCTCCTGCCACAACTTTCAATAAACAATTCAAGTGGGCCGTGCAGGCCAATGCGATTTGAGAGGCTGTGGAAGAAAACCTGATCGAAAACTCGAAGAACTACTTGCCTTTTTTACACCTGAATATTGTGATCTCCATCAGTACGCTTTGCCGTGCTTTGCAAGTATTGAAACGGACCTTGAAAAATGTCCTGAACGTGGCTGAGTAAGAACGGCCCGATGAATCTGGACTCTTTTGACGCTTTTATCGAACAAAACCGGATTCCAAAGCTGAAACCTCGAGATATTATCGTAATGGACAATCTTCCAAGTCGTAAAAGTAAAAGAAAAAACTTGTAAGCAGTTGGTTGCAATTTGGTCTTTTTGCCACCGTACAACTTTCTTTTAAATCCGATTGAACTCGCTTTTCAAAGTTAAAAGCCGAGATCAAAAAAGCAAAAGAGAGGTCAATGGAAGGATTATGGAAACAGTGCAGACAGCCCCTTGATCTCTTCGACTCAGTGACCTGCAGAAACTACATTCGACATGCTGGATACGGCTACAGTTAGATGAAATTGGAGTGGCTTTGAAATAGCCACTATGCTAGATTTTGATAGGTGTTCTTAATAAGAAGTCGGAAAAATCAGCCTGTTAATTAATACGCATGTTGGATATTTCGGAGTAATACATCCGGGGCGACTAAACACTTTCACGATGACCGCAAAATGACTCGGTACATAAATGAATAAACCAAAAACAGACTGATTTTCTGGATTTCAACATCATCAGTTCAGGGCGGATTTTGGCCATCCTGAACTGAGCGATGAGTGTATGATTACTTGTCAGCCGGGACTGGGTAATGCCTGAGCATTTCAGCCACGGCAGCGGCGATTTTTGCCAGATGATCGTTATCGTTGGGCGACTTGAGAGCCTCAATTATAAAGGCAGCTACCTGGCGGATGGCGGCTTCGTTCATGCCGCGAGTTGTCAGAGCAGCGGTCCCCATGCGAATGCCGGAAGGGTCCAGCGGCTTGCGCTGATCAAATGGGATTAGGTTTTTATTGACGGTCACGCCTGCTTTGCCCAGAGCGGCCTCGGCTGTTTTGCCGGTCAGTCCGCGGCTGGTCATGTCGATCAGAATCAGGTGGTTATCCGTACCGCCTGAGATCAGCCGGAAGCCGGCCTTCATCAGTTCTTCGCCCAGCACACGTGCATTGGCCACAACCTGACCGGCATAGGCGGCAAAATCGGGCCTGAGTGCTTCGCCGAAGCAAACGGCCTTGCCAGCGATCACATGTTCAAGTGGGCCACCCTGAAGGCCCGGGAAAACGGCCATGTCGATCTTCTTCTGCCAATCGGCCCTGCAGAGCACAATCCCGCCGCGAGGGCCTCTTAAAGTCTTATGGGTGGTGGTCGTCACAAAATCGCTCATCGGTACGGGGCTGGGATGCACGCCACCGGCAACGAGGCCGGCAATGTGTGCCATATCCACAAAGAGCAGGGCACCGACTTCGCGGGCAATTTCGCCGAATCGCTCAAAATCGATAATCCGGGGATAAGCGCTCGCCCCGGCAAGGATCATTTTCGGCTTGTGCTCGCGGGCCAGCTCGGCGATACGGTCATAATCCAGCCGTTCGGTCTGCTGGCTCAGGCCATAGCTGATCATGTTATACCAGCGGCCTGAAAAATTGAGCTTCATGCCGTGTGTCAGGTGGCCGCCCTGTGCCAGGTCCATCGCCAGCACGGTATCGCCAATTTCGAGGGCGGCATAATAGACCGCCTGATTGGCTGTGGCACCCGAGTGGGGCTGCACGTTGGCATGTTCGGCCCCAAAGAGCTTCTTGGCGCGGTCGATGGCGAGCTGCTCGGAATTGTCAACGAAGCCGCAGCCGCCATAATAACGCTTGCCTGGCAGACCTTCGGCGTATTTGTTCGTGAGAACAGAGCCAACGGCTTCCATAATGGCACGGCTCGTGTAATTTTCGGAGGCGATCAGCTCCAGCTCGTCGCGCTGGCGGTGCTCTTCTCCGACAATCGCTTGATAAACTTCCGGGTCCTGATTTTTCAGCGTTTCCAGGTCGGCCATCGTTACTATCGTTCTCTTTATTAGCGGTTTGGGCGTTTTTGTGGAGTCGGACAGACGGCCAGCCGCCGCCTGTGAGTTACCTTTCATAGATAATACTACATTTCAGTTGTTTTCTCCAATTCGATCGCATAACTCCAGCGAATTGTTCGCGATGATGCCCCTGGTAATCCCGCCGGGATGGCCGCTTTTGAAGGAAAAATCTGTATGCGAAGCCCAGCATGGCCCGCGGTGGTCATGACCAGCTCGGTACCCGGCCCTGTCGAAATCCGCAAAGTCCGACCTTGCCCTAGGCGACAAACGATCGATTCGCTGCTGATTTCGGTCAAATCTATCGCCGTGGCCCGAAGGGTGTAAGTCGATGCCATATTGAGATCTGTGGCAGAGCGCACCCGGGCGGCGATGTCGCAATCAAATCTGCCACCATTCTGCTGCAAAAAAACGGCCGAATAGTGAATTTTACCCCACTGGCCGACTGTCATCAGCGAGGGGCCCTGCGGCAGTTCCTCTTCATGCACTTCCTGAAAAACCGGGCTGGCCGGGCCGCTTTCCGTCTCCATTTCCGCTGAAAGATCGACGGAAGTCAGCACGGGAAGTTCTTCACCATGGCCAAAAAAATGGCCGTAGCGGTCGCCATGCCTGTAGAAATTGAGGGCTAGGCCGTCGGAATCAGCCGAAAGCCTTGCGACGATATCAAAGGGTGAATCTGACACGAGTTGATCTTTTCTCTTATTTCGCCGGTTCAGGCGAGCGGTTGATGAATTCCAGCGATTTTTCGATGAGGATTTCGCCAGTCATCTCGCCCAGCGACGTCCTTGAAACATAATCATATCGAGGAAAACTCTTGAAATCGACTTTTGTCAGGATATAGCCGAACGCTTCGTTTGTAAGGCCAAAAAGCAGGTTATGCCGCCCTTTCATCTTCCGCTTGAGATAAAAGCCGATGTTCGGCAGGGCTTCGCCGGGGATGGTCAGGATCTGGGCATCACCGATATTCACCAGATTGACTCGAGCGTTGATTGATTTATCGTTGTTATGAGGATATTTCAGCGGGCTCATTGTGATTACGGCCCACATCACCGGCGATTCGACGGGAAAGCGCATATCGATCGCGTCGCAGAAAACTGGCGGATTTTCCTGCGTTTTCGCCGATTTTAAAAACCGCTCGGCCTCAGTTGCCATCAGGTGGCCGATCCGCTCGCATTCTTCCCAAGTGCCCTTACCTTCCCAGTAGCCTTTGAGCGGGTCACGCGGCTTGGTCAGGTCGCGATTGTCGGCGGTGATCATGCCGCCTTGAGCGCCATTCATAAACATTGCCATGCCGCCGGATTCGGCCTCGATCTTATCGCACATTGGGCCGATGCAGTCTGGGCTGAGAATGCCACGATCATTGCCCAGCACTTCAGGGTGAATCGCATAATTGACAAGCGTAGCAATGGTTTTGCCGTCGGCCTGAGCGGTCGCCCGAATGACTGACATGCGGCGATCGTAAAGGTCTGGGGCGTAATAATTAAACGCAATTTGGCCCTCGGCTTCGCCCGTTGCAATTTTCAAAGTGGCTGGCTTGAGGTTTTTGACCGCTTCATTAATTGCTGCAGCGGTTTTGGTTACGACCGAATCGATATATTTCAGGTCGCCTGTGTGGCCGCCCTTGCCGTTGGGGAAGGCATAGCAATCAGGCGCGGAGTGTGTGTGCGTCGAGCCGATCAGAATGTTTTTGCCCGGTATTCCCGGCACCTGCGCCCGCACTTTATCAGCCAGCACGCCGGGGAAGCCGAGCAAGTCAAGCGAGACGATTGCCACGCTTGTCGATCCGTTTCGAAAGACCGTCGCTCTGGCCGTGATATCCCCCTTTTTTTCTTTGGTCGGGTTTGGTGCCCCGAGTCCACCTGAGACCGGCAGAAGTGGGCTGGGCGTGATCACCACCTTCGCAGCACCGACTTCAAGTCCGGCTCGAGCCATTCCGCCATAAAGCACGAACCCCAATGCCGCAAGAACAAAAGCCGGCAGGCACCGCCGGAGATTGGAAACAATGTGCATCTTTTTTTTCCTGATTTCGTTTTTCGCAAGGTCTGGCATTAATACAGCGTATCTTACACTTTCTATTAGCCAATTTGCCATGGTGCAAATCCCGTTCTTGGCTGAAATCAAGCCATCTGAATTCGAACCAGCGTTGTGATGGGATATCCCGGCGGAATCCGCGTGCCTGGATGCGGGATATCCGCAAAAAATAACAATTCAGGCCACTTTTCCATGCAAATCTGCGGCAAATGCCGCCGTGGTGTTTGCACCGTTTTTTTTGCATATAAGATGCGCTTGGAAACCTGCCGCGAAGAGGATGAAAGAGACTTTTGAAAACCTCCCGCCAATGCCAACCAATCATCGCCAGACTGCTGAAAAATGGCCAGATGGATCGCCAGTATCGACTTCTGGGCAGCCAGCTCCAGCACTTCCATCGATGCCGACGGCCGCGGGTTAATTTCAATAAGATAAAACTTGCCAGCCATCGGGTCGTAAACTGTGTCGATATTCCACAGCCCCCTCAGGCCAAACTCCTGAGTCAGGGCCGTGGCAAGTTCCTGAAATGCAACTTTGGCAAGCCTTGCCTGTCGAGAACACACAGGGCCGGCTGATCCGCTGTAAGCAAATGGCCGCCCTGGCGCCCCATGTAGCGACCGGCAAACGCCCAGCACAGCCGCCTGACGGCCATCGCTCGCCAGGCTCCAGCCAAAAGCCGGGCCTTTAATTCGCATCTGCCAGTAGCTTGAGGAGTTAATCTCGCTTAAACAACGGCCTGAGATGGCTTTTCGTGCAGAGACCAAGTCCCACCCGCCACTGGCGGCAAATTGCTTGAATAGCCATTTGCTCAATATTTTCGGGCGTTCATTACAGCGATTCATAGGGGGCATATTTATACCGAATTGCTGGTGATCAAGCCAAAGTGACAGGGCGAACGGGTCTCGCACACGCCGGTTGACTTCGGTTGGGTTGCCCCAGAGATGGGTGCCGTGGGCCGCTTCTTCCAGCCAACCGGGCTGATTTTCGAGCGGACCGGTATAAATCCAGGGCGATTTCCCGATTAATTCGCGAAAAGCCCTGGGGGCGATCATCGGGCGGCCCGCTGCATCAAAATCAATCTGGTTCAAGTAAGCAGCTTTGGCGGCCAGATCAAAATCGGCATATTGATCAAACGCCCCAAGTTTGAGGCCAAGGCGAAAAGCCATGTCGGCCAGGGCACGGGTGCTGGCACCAATAATGAAGATATTAGGCGGAAGTGTCTCGGGATGATCGGTCATCTTTTCTCTGGCCAATAAAAAATCCCGACCATCAGGCCGGGATTATGGGTTTCATCGCAAAGTGAACCGGAAAAATTACTTCACGAGTTCAATGGCGGTGACGTCGATGATGCTCTTGCCATCCTTCTCGCTCAGCTTGCCTTCAACCTTGGTGGTGTGAACGCCCTGGCAGAGATTCTTGTGGAAGGCCTTGCTCTTGGCGCCGTCGAGGTAGTAAGTCACGTCTTTGCCGTCCTTCTTCAGGACGAGCACGTTCTGGCACTTGTCGGCAACGCCGAGTGAGCACTTGGCGCACTGGCCCTTGCCTTCGAGCTTGACTTCTTTGTCAGCAGCCAGCAGGGAGAGGCTCAGAACGGAAGAGACAGCGAACACGAAAAGGAAAGTCAACGACTTACGCATTTTGAAAAGACTCCAGAATTTCCATGTGAAATTCACGATAGCCATTACCTGCAAAAGAGATAAAGCATATCGCAGGGCAGAATGCCCGAAGTCACGAAATCTTCCGGCATTTCACGAATTGTAAAACAATCGTTGGTTGCGGCAAGAGATTTCTTTGCGAAATCGGTGTCAATATTCCTTCAAAGGAAGGTTGTCAGATTTCACAACTTTTTATAATGTCAGGATATACATTACATCAACCAGATTTGAAAAAAATGATTGGATAGTAATCTTTACCTTTCAGTCCTATTTTTGCAGAACTTTGACCGAGTGTTGCACACAGCCGGCGAGGGCGGTATGATCTCATTTCACCATGGCAGTCTGGGCCTTGTGAGCGTCATCGCAGGCAGCGAATTTTGGCCGCAGGGTGCGGCATGATTCCAGGCTCCCAAACCGGACTTCAAATCAATATCTTGATCACAAATCAAGCCAGTGGAGAGAGATAGGTTATGTCTATGTATGTAGGTGAAGGCCTTGTCGGGGACGGTAATGAAATTGCTCATATCGATCTTTTGATCGGTTCCAAGAGTGGCCCTGTTGGAGTGGCTTTTGCCAACGCTTTGGCCAATCAGTCGGCTGGCCACACCAATCTGCTGGCCGTTCTGACCCCAAATCTGGCTGTCAAACCCGCCACAGTGCTGGTTACCAAGGTGACGATCAAGGGAATGAAACAGGCCGTTCAGATGTTTGGCCCTGCCCAGTATGCTGTGGCCAAGGCTGTGGCCGACTGTGTTGCCGATGGCACGATTCCGGCTGATCAGGCGGAAGAACTTGTCATCGTCTGTGGTGTCTTCATTCACCCTGCCGCTGAAGACGACGCCAAGATTCAGAAGTACAACTACGAAGCGACCGTTCTGGCGATCAAGAATGCCATGGGCGGGAAGCCGACTGTTGCTGAAGTGGTTGGTGGCCGAGAAACTGCCGCTCACCCTTTTGCCGCCAAGTGAGATTATCGCCTCTCAGGCGACTTCTGAAAATGCTTGGTATGAATTATTAATCCCAAATAAGTCAAAGCAGGCAGGGCCCGATCAAAGCCCTGACCTGCTTCCTTTCGTTAGAACTGCATACTGTAATATGTGTCGAAGCGACTTTCCGCATTATTACGCTGGATGAATGAAGCCATGTCCGACCCTCGAACGCCTCCGAAAATCCTGATCCAGCTGGATTCTGACAAACATGCAAGTGTATTTGACCGCGTGGTCGCAACCGATGCAGGAGTTGACCATATTTTTGCCTACGGCGGTGTCAAGCCAGACGATGTGCAGGCATTGGTGCATGGTTGCATTTTTACTCGGGGGCTTGACGACCTGAAAAACACCGCAATTTTTATCGGCGGGTCGTCGATGGAGGAGGGTGAATCGCTGCTTAAAGCGGCCAGAAAGAGCCTCTTTGGCCCATTTTCGGTATCGATCATGCTGGACCCCAATGGCTCAAATACGACCGCAGCTGCGGCCGTTGTGCGCGTGCTGGAGGGCATGGGCGGCTCAGTTGAAAATCAGGACGCAGTGGTGTTGGCGGCCACTGGGCCAGTTGGCCGCCGTGTTGCCATGTTGTTGGCCAATCTTGGAGCCCGAGTGCGTGTGGGCAGCCGCCAGTTTTCCAAGTCGGCAGCACTTGCTGAATCGCTTTTTGAAGCCACTGGCAAGCAGTTTCTTCCATTTGAAACGAGCAACGAAGATGCCTTGACCGAGGGTCTGGCCGGGGCAGAAGTGATTGTTGCCGCCGGTGCCGCAGGTGTGAACCTATTGCCTGCTCGCGTGCTTGCAAGGCGAGATAGCCTGCGTGTTGCGATTGACCTCAACGCCGTGGAGCCTTTTGGTATCGAAGGCATTCTGCCACAGGATAAAAAGACTGATCGTGGCGGTTTTCTCGCTTGGGGGGCTCTGGGCGTCGGCTCACTCAAGATGAAAATACACAAGGCCGCCATCGCCCGACTTTTTGAATCAAACAAAGCCGTGATTGATGCCACGGAAGCCTATGAAATCGGCCGAACGCTTGGTTGAATTCCGATCGGAAACGCACTACTATCCCATCAAAAACTTTCTGGCAAGCATATACACTATCACGGTAGCCAGCGAGCCTGCGGCGGTTGCAGCCATGTTCCGTTGCCGTTTTGCCATGACGATCAAACCGACCATCATGATGATTGTCGGCCCGATATCACCCCAGGGAATGAGCGGATAAACATAGCCATTGTCAGCAATTGGCCAGAATGGCTTGACGTGCCAATGTGAGAGCCCACCGCCGCCCGAGACGACCATATCGCATGGCAAGTGCATGGCCTGCGACACGAAAGCTGTTAAAAAGGCTGCTCCAAAGTCCAGCTGATTTTGGCAATCTATCGGGTCTAAGATGATTGTTGCAGAACTATACTTCCCAGCTATTCGCTTGCCTATCGCTCCAATCAGATCCTACTGGTTTAATATTAGAGCCACAACGAAAGAAACGAACAGAATCACAGTCAGATTATGCCCCCAAACACGGTGCCCCTGCTCAAATCGGCCCATGTCAAAGAGCATAGGCACGCCGTCCCAGTCAGGTGCATTAGACATAACCGCAGCCAAAGCCACCGCCCGCCATGACCAAAGCCGAAAACAACGGCTGGCAATTGCCAGATGAACTCCCACCAGCGCGTGTTCCGGTGTGGTCATTCAACCACCTTTCGCTAATCAATTGCGCCTACCCACAAAAAGTCAGCCGACAAACTCGACATGAACTTTTTTGGGAATCAATCCAGCTTCAGCCGCCTTATCCAACAGCACCTGCACCGCCTGCCGACCGATCGGGCCATAATCAACAGTCCATTCGTTAACATACATGCCGACAAATTTATCAGCCAGGGCTGGATCAAGGTCCCGAGCATAAGTTAGTGCATAGTCCAAAGCCTCTACCCGATTCTCAAGTGCGTAAACGATCGATTCCTTCAACAACCGCCCAATCTTGTTGACCTGCTCAGTGCCTAAATCCTTTCGCACTACGTTTCCGCCTAATGGTAGAGGCAGTCCAGTCGTTTCATACCACCAGACACCCAGATCAACAATCTGCCGAAGTCCTTTATCCGGATAATAAAGCTGGCCTTCATGAATGATCAGACCGGCGGCGTAAGTACCATCCAGCACGCGGTCGATGATCTGGTCAAAAGGCACCACTTCAACTGGTGCAGCATTACCGAAGCAGAGCCGGAATGTCAGGTAGGCCGTCGTCAGTAGTCCAGGCACCGCCACCTTCACTTTGCCGGCACGAATGTCGTCCATCGAGAGATTTGGGTCAGTCGTAATAATCTTTGGGCCATATTTATCACCCATCGACGAACCCGATGCTAAAAGTGCGTAAGTATCGGCTAGATGGGCAAACGCGTGAATCGATACAGCAGATACCTCGAGTTCGCCGCGGCGGGCTCTGTCATTCAGTGTCTGAATATCTTCCAGCTGATGTACGAATTTCAGCCCGCCGGTATTAATCCGGTCATGAGTCAAGGCATAAAACATGAACGCATCATCTGAATCCGGGCTGTGCCCAACGCGGATCGTGGTCGCTTCGGCAATACTTGCAGTAGTCATCTCGTTTGACCTGTTTCCATAATTCAGGGGCTAGTTTCTTTCATTAATAATAGTCAGCATCCCCTCCATCGAACAGCCATCGAAAATTCTCTATCTTTGGTCTGCAATTTTGGCAGTCACGGTTTTTGAAGTATTGAAAGTGTCTTTGTCAAAATGGCAGTCAGGTCTCGCTCAAGCTCATTGAATGAGTTGTATAAAAAACCTTAAGTGTAGAAAATTAATAATGTTAAGATCGTGATTGTTTCAATTGGCATGATGATTGCATTGCACATGAGCTATCAAATGGTAGGTGATCGGCTGATCAAAATAATTTGGCTGATTCACTTGCCGGATTGAGCTGCAAAGAGTGGCAAAGAAGAAGCTCGGAAAGGGGCACAAACATGGCAGAAGGCGAAAAAATTATTGGTATTGACTTGGGCACGACTAACTCTGTCGTGGCCGTGATGGAAGGTGGCGAGCCGAAGGTAATCGCCAATCAGGAAGGGGCTTATCTCACACCGTCTGTGGTGGCATTTACCACCAAAGGCGATACGCTTGTGGGCGAACCAGCAAAGCGTCAGGTCGTCACAAATCCGACCGGAACGGTTTATTCGATCAAGCGGTTCATGGGTCGGCGGGTCGGTGAAGTCAGCGACGAGCAGAAGATGATCCCTTACAAGATCGTCGGTGGGTCGTCCGACACCGTCAAAGTGCAGGCTTCAGGCAAGGAATACACCCCTCCCGAAATCTCGGCGATGGTCCTGCGTAAGCTCAAGGAAGCGGCCGAAAGCTATCTTGGTCACAAGGTGAAAAAAGCCGTGATCACCGTACCGGCCTATTTCAATGACGCCCAGCGTCAAGCCACCAAGGATGCCGGTCAGATTGCCGGTCTGGAAGTGGCCCGTATCATCAACGAACCGACGGCCGCTGCGTTGGCCTATGGTCTGGATAAGAAGAAGAACGAAAAGATTGCCGTCTTTGACCTTGGCGGTGGCACGTTCGATATATCGATTCTAGACGTTGCTGATGGCGTTTTTGAAGTGCTTTCCACCAATGGTGATACGCACCTCGGCGGCGACGACTGGGACGAAGCCCTGATTAACCACATCGCCGATGAGTTCAAAAAGAACGAATCGATTGACCTACGTAAGGACCCGATGGCTCTTCAGCGGCTCAAAGAAGCGGCCGAAAAGGCCAAGAAAGAGCTTTCTTTCCAGGCTCAGGCGGAAGTCAATCTCCCATTCATTACAGCTGATGCCACCGGCCCGAAGCATCTGATGATGACAATCACCCGTAGCCAGTTCGAGCGGATGACCGACAAACTCGTCGAACGCTGCAAGATCCCTGTGCTCAAGGCTTTGGAAGATGCCAAGCTTAAGGCCAGCCAGGTCGATGAAGTAGTGCTGGTGGGCGGCTCGACCCGTATGCCCCGTATTCAGGACATGGTCAAAGAAATCTTTGGCCGTGAGCCGCACAAGGGCGTCAATCCCGACGAAGTGGTGGCGATTGGTGCTGCCATTCAGGGTGCCGTGCTTACCGGCGAAGTCAAAGATCTGCTATTGCTGGACGTTACACCCCTTTCGCTCGGCCTTGAAACTAAGGGCGGTGTGATGACGGTGCTGGTTCCACGCAACACCACTATTCCAACTGAGAAGAAGGAAACCTTCACCACGGCGGAAGACAACCAAACGGCCGTTACGATCAAGGTCTATCAGGGCGAACGCCCCATGGCCGGCGACAACCGCCTGCTGGGCGAATTCAACCTTGAAGGAATTCCTCCGGCCCGTATGGGTGTGCCTCAGATTGAAGTGGCGTTTAATCTCGATGCCAATGGCATTCTTTCGGTCAAGGCACGCGACAAGGCCTCTGGCAAGGAGCAGACGATTCGGATTGAAGCTTCGGGCGGTCTCTCGAAAGACGAAATTGAAAAGATGCAGCGTGACGCCGAGTCTCACGCCGCTGAGGACAAGCGTAAGCGAGATCTGGCTGAAGCACGCAACGCGGCCGAACAGCGTGTTTATCAGGTGGAAAAGACAATCGAAGAGAATAAGGATAAACTCTCCGACGGCGATAAATCAGCCATTCAGTCGCTGATCGCGAAGGTTAATTCCGCCAAGGAAGGCAGCGACGCTGGAGCGATTCAATCAGCCACCGATGAGCTGATGAAGGCCGTGCAGGCCATGTCCGAGAAGCTCTACGCTGCTTCTGCTGACACAGCCACAGCAGCTGGTCCTGAAGCCACTGCTGCCAGTGGAGCGACGAACGAAGGCCAGAAGCCGGATGACGTGATCGATGTGGATTTCGAAGAAAAGTCTTGATTGAATTTTAACGATTCAATCATCTGTTAAAACGACAAAAGGAGTGCTTTGCTAAAGCACTCCTTTTTTAATGAAAACAGGCAAGGGGCATGATGAAAATGAAAACGTGCAAAAAGTCCAAAATTACATTTTCAAAATTAATGCTCCAGGCATGGCCGGTTCTTTGGGAAGGCATTCGCCAGAAAAGGACAGTGACCTATACAGAACTGGCCGGTCGCGCTGGTCGGCCCCTGCATCATCGTCACATACACCGACAATTGCTTAGGGAAATGTCTCAGCGATGCCGCCGTATGGGGCTACCCGATCTTGCCTCGCTTGTGGTTCGCAAGGATACAGCCCGCCCCGGCTCAGGCTGGTATGACCTCAATCCTGGTGGCCTGCGATTGCCTGATGATCCAGCAGAATCGTGGGTCGAAGCACTTCAGCAATGCCTGGCTCATCCATGGAATAGCACAGATGGTAGTCGAATTGCAACAGGCTAGTTTTTTGCATTTGCAATCAAAATACGATATTGAAATCCGAACAAAATGTAGTCGGATATCGTAATGAAATGCAAACAAGGGGGATAAATACACATGGCATTTCGATTCGAACAACTCACGCACAAATCGCAGGAAGCCGTTCAGCGCACGCAGGAAATAGCTAAGGAAAACGGCAATCAGAGGCTTGAGCCGATGCATCTGCTGGCCGCTTTGCTTGAGCCCGTGCCTTCCGTGACGCGGGCCATTCTGGAAAAGCTTGGCGTCAACCCGGCCCAGATTCAAAAGGCCGCCACCGAAGGCATCAAGGCTCTGCCAAAAGTCAGTGGTGGCGAACTGACACTAGGCCCTGATCTGAACAAAGTCCTTGATACAGCCTCTGACGAAGCTAAGAAGATGGGCGACGATTTTGTCTCCATTGAGCATCTTGTGCTCGGCCTTGTCAAAGTTCCCACCAGGGCGCAGGGAATTCTCACAGCTCTTGGTGTGAACGAACAGGCGATTTTAAATTCGCTCCGAGAAGTGCGAGGCAGTCAGCGAGTGACCGACCAGAGCCCCGAAGAAAAATATCAGGCTCTGGAAAAATATGGCCGGGATCTTGTCGAACTCGCCCGCAAAGGGAAAATTGACCCAGTTATCGGCCGCGATAGTGAAATTCGCCGCGTGGTGCAGGTGCTCTCGCGTCGAACGAAAAATAATCCGGTGCTAATTGGCGAGCCGGGTGTAGGAAAAACGGCAATCGCCGAAGGGCTGGCCCAGCGCATTGTTTCTGGCGACGTACCCGAATCACTCAAGGGCCGCAAGCTCATCGCCCTTGACATGGGGGCTCTCGTGGCTGGTGCGAAATACCGCGGCGAATTTGAAGAACGCTTAAAAGCGGTGCTCAAGGAAGTAACTGATTCCGGCGGCCGCATTATACTTTTCATTGATGAATTGCATTTGGTTGTTGGTGCCGGTAAGAGCGATGGCGCTATGGATGCCGCCAATCTGCTCAAACCGGCCCTGGCCCGCGGTGAGCTGCGATGCGTCGGTGCGACGACGCTCGATGAATATCGCGAGCATATTGAAAAAGACCCGGCCCTTGAGCGTCGATTCCAGCCAGTGATGGTGGAAGAACCGACCATTGAAGATACAATTGCAATTCTGCGAGGCATAAAAGAGAAGTACGAAGTCCACCACAAAGTGACCATTCGCGACTCGGCCCTGGTGGCAGCGGCGAAGCTCTCCAGCCGATATATTACTGATCGTCAACTGCCCGACAAGGCGATTGACCTGGTGGATGAAGCCGCCAGCCGCCTGAGCATGGAATTGCAATCGGTACCGACGGAGATTGACGTCATCCAGCGCCGATTACTGCAATTGCAACTCGCCCAGCGTATGCTTCAGAATGAAACTGAAGAACACGCACAGGATCGTCTGGCAGAAATTGAGTCGGAAATTGCCCGCCTGGAAAAAGAACTTCAGGACTTGCGCACGCAGTGGGAATTTGAGAAATCGGGCCTGGGCGACGTTCAGAAGGTGCGTGAGGAATACGACAAGGTCAAGATCGATTACGCTCGTCAATATGAGGAAATTAACCTCATGATGCAGCGTGGCGAGCGTCCCGACGAAAAAGTCTTTCGTAAGCTGGCCGAAATCGAAGCCCGCAAAAAATCGCTTGAGGATCAGATCGCAAGTGCCGAAGCCGCTCAGCCCAAGTCCGAATCTAGGGAAAAAGAGGGCAGGGTGCTGCTCAAGAAAGAGGTTGATTCTGAAGAGATCGCCGAAGTTGTGAGCCAGTGGACTGGCATCCCAGTCAACAAAATGCTGACCACTGAACGCGAAAAGCTCTTGCATTTGGAAAACCAGATCCACCTCCGTATGGTCAACCAGAACGATGCCGTGCGTGCCGTTTCCGATGCAGTTCGTCGTAGTCGTGCGGGGTTGCAAGACCCAAACAAGCCGATCGGCTCGTTTCTCTTCCTCGGTCCCACGGGTGTGGGCAAGACCGAACTGGCAAAAGCACTTGCTGAGTTTCTCTTCGACGATGAAAACGCCATGGTGCGAATCGATATGTCGGAATATGGCGAGCGCCATAATGTCAGCCGATTGATCGGTGCACCTCCAGGCTATGTCGGATACGAAGAAGGCGGGCGATTGACTGAAGCAATTCGTCGTAGGCCATATTCGGTCATTCTGCTTGATGAAATGGAAAAAGCCCATCGCGACGTATTTAATGTCTTGCTTCAGGTTCTTGATGATGGACGACTGACAGATGGCCAGGGCCGCACGGTTGACTTCAAGAATGCTGTGATCATCATGACGTCAAATGTCGGTAGTCAGGTCATCAGCGAAATGGCCGATAAGGGCGATGAAGAGGCTATGAGAGTTGCGATTGAAGAGATTCTGCGGAAGAATTTCCTGCCGGAATTCCTCAACCGGATCGATGAAAAGATCATCTTTCATCCGCTCGGCTACTATGAACTCCGCAAGATTGTAGATATTCAGCTCAAGCGGATGATGGCCCAGATGACCGAAGCCGGTCTCACGCTCGAAATGACCGATAACGCTAAAGCACAGGTTGCAGAAGAGGGCTATGACCCTGCCTATGGTGCCCGCCCGCTGAAGCGAGTGCTCCAGCAACGTGTGGCTAACCCGATGGCCTCGGCGATCCTTTCCGGTAAATTCTCTCAGGGATCAACTATCGTCATCGATTGGGATACTGCAGAAAGTCAATTCACCTTCACGCCAAAGGGGTGACTCTTCCCTCCGCTTCACTGTGGAAAGCGCAGGGCACGAATTGAAAGCATACCGGCGCCTACGTCCGTCGATGGTAGTGGCAGCCGGTGTGCAAAGGTAGTGAGCCGGTGCCATAGTTCCGCTCCCTGGCAGTCGGGGTCGTTCTGAACGATCACGGCGGCAATGCCTGCGCACAGCGGTGTGGCCATGCTCGTGCCTGAAAATCTGCCATATCGAAGGGCTCCGGCTGTGGTGGTGTAAATCTCCACACCGGGTGCCACTGCGTCCACCTGGGCATAGCCTGGTGCACCAGTTGAATTTGAGAATCTGGCAATGCGCAAGTGGCGATCCACAGCACCCACAGCGAATATCGACGGGCAGCTTGCCGGACGGCAGACGGGCCGGAGTGTCTGAGGGCGAAGGCTGTCGTTTCCGGCTGCAGCCATGAAGAGCATTCCCGCTTTCAGGCAGCGGCGGGCAACGGCCTCATAAACCGGGTCGCAAGTCAGTTCAGCTGATTGCACACCCACCGATAGCGAAACTAGATGGCAGGCCTTTCCCAGTGCCCAGTCAACTCCGGCAAGAATCGCTGAATCCGGCCCTGTACCATCTTTTTCAAGGACTTTGGCAATATAAAGTTCGGCTTTAGGCGCTGCACCAAAGCGGGGCTGCTCAGCATCAACCGATTGACCGGCCGCCACCCCGGCACATTGAGTGCCGTGTCCGTGCTCGTCCTGAATTGATGAGTTCAGAAAACTGCGGTAGGTGAAAGTTCGATACTGCCAGTCTGGGTGCAGTAAGTCGATGCCGGTGTCAAGAATTGCAATCCGAGCTCCTTCGCCATTATATTTCGAATGAGTCAACCCACAGGCCTGCATCGCCCAGGTGTATCGACGATTGTCAGAAAATGACTTGCCGGCCACACTCGAGCTATAGCTCTTGACTGTAGGAATTTGTGAATCGTCGAGCAGGCCCAGTCGCGTTTCGGGCCTGACAGTGCGAACACCACTATGCCGACGTCCTCGCTTTTTAAGCCATTTCAGCTTGGCCGGATCCTTTAGATTCAGCAGCCCGATCCCCAGCCGATCAAAGAAAATCAATTCGGCTGAGTCCGTTCTGCTCTCGATTAGTGCGCTTTCGCGAAATTCCCCGGAATGGGCAACCTGGTGAATGGCTGACCGATCGCGCCATCGTGAGAGCGATTGGCGGTCGAAATCCTGTGGAAAAACGATGATTTGGCGCAGGCTTGAGCGGCCGTTTTTACCGGCCGCCCCTGTCTGATCCAGATTGTCACTTTGAATTTTCATTTTTAATAATTTAATGAATACCAATCAGGAACCATCAAAAGTTGATAATCAATGAATAAAACTAATGGAACTTATTAAGTAATGAAATCATAATAAATGAAATAAAATTATTGTATTTATTGTCAACCAAACAAAAGAATAAAATTACTTATAGTTCATTATTAACTTATTCTAAAACTTAATTTCTAAAGCTAATATCCCAGAATTCTCATCCCGCGTATCGTCAAAATACCAGAACAAAATTAAAATGAAATCGACAAAGCATATGATCGCGTCAACCGATCAATTTTAACCAGACATTTTATTTTGAAATCGAGTCAAGTATCGTCTGGCGGTCGGCCATCACCTTTTGATCGCGTCGGCCGTTTCGCCAGTTGGCCTTGCCCATAAAAGTTGCACGCATGGTGATATCAGGCGGCGATTTCTCCACAAAATAGCGGGCTAGTTTTTTCTGGATTCTCACCGCCGGATAAGGCGGCGTGCCCATCCGGGCTCTGGCCCATAATGTCAGGTCTGGCACAAGCATCCCGGCTGATCGGCGAAGATAGGGCCGAAGCTCCTCAGGCACTTTTTCAGCCTGATTCGCCGGTATTTCCAGACGCATTTGCTCCACATGACCGGCATAAAGGGCAAACGAAGGCCATGCATCCCAAAGCCCGGCCCGCTCAAAAAACGGCATGATCGAAACAACCAGCATCAAAAGCTGTACAATCCCAATAGCCATTGGCGATGCCACTGCTGCTTCTGATTGATCATGCCTGCCAAAGAGCACCACTGTCTGGCAGATCATCGATAAATTCCAGATCAGTACATTTGCGCTGTGATTAAGCGCCCACGGGCCAAGCATCCCGATCAGGCAAAAGTGTATCCCAATTATGCCCGCCCGGCCAATCCGAAAATAGCCCGCCGCCAGCAGGAGTGTAATGATGAGTTCGCCCACGGGCAGGGCAATTGAAAGTTGCGGAATCAGTGGCGAATCAGGTGATAAACTGGCCAGGCCGGTCAATGGGCTCAACAGATAAGGGCCCATTGAATGGGCGAAAGACCAGTCGAGCTTGGAAAGGGCTGAATGAAAATAGAGAGTAATTGCGAAAAACCGCGTAAAGCCAATGGCCACTGAGCCGGGCAGGGCAGCATATACGGTAGCAATAACAAGCGTCTGATAAAACCACGCCTGCAGCCGCTGCTGATCAAGCAAAATCAGGCCAACTCCACTGATTATCACCACAAGCGACCCCAATCGACCCAGTTTATGCGTCAAGCAGAGCAACAGCCCGCCGGTGCAGGCAACGGTCAACGAGCGTGCAAGAGGCGGATTGGCTGCAATGGAAAAGGCTGGGAAATGCGGTACATCTCGGCTTTCAAGCCAAAGCGGCCAGCTCACGCCCATCATTACCAGTGTAAAAATGGCCAGAATTTGACGGTGGCGAAGGTCGGGAGAAGTGACCTCAGTCGCCACTTTCCACCGTGTTTCGGTTGGGAAACGTAGCGGCCCAAGGGTCATCCAGAAATTGGGCGAGAAGGGTCGCCAACCGGCCGGGTGCTTCGATATGTGGCAGGTGGCCGATTTCTTCAAAGAGCTCGAAACGTGACTGGGGGATATGGTCGGCGAGCATTTTTGAGGTCTCAGGGGGGGTTACTCTGTCCACCGCACCAGCAACGACCATCACAGGCATGGTCAGAAGATGAAGCTGATTTAGCACGTCGTGTACCAGCACAGCCCGAGCTTGGCGGGCAAAGGCTTCGGGCTCTTGACGAATGGGGTTTCGCTCGACATGTCGAATCATACCCTGTATATGAGCCGGATTTTCAAAAGCTTTCGCCCCCAGCAGCCAAGGCAGGGTGTGGCGTGTAAAGTTTACAGGTTCCTGCTCTTGCCGCATTTCGATCCAGCTCTCCACCAAGGCCGACTTCCATGGGTAATTCCGCGCATGGCACGACATTAAAGCCATGCTGCGAATGCGGTCAGGGGCCATCAGGGCGAGGTGCTGTGCGATCATCCCGCCCATGCTGTGGCCAACGATGTCCACCTGCTCAAGCTTGAGATGATCGATGAGGTGCAACATATCAACAGCCATGTCGTCAAGCGAATAGTCGTAAGTGGCACGAGGGCTGAGACC
>JBILGL010000247.1:0-6468 GCA_044351075.1 Isosphaeraceae bacterium
AATCGCATTGAAATCGTGTTATGCTTTTGCCCTAAAATCAGCCGGGTAGGTAGCCTTCAAAGCGAATCACGCCCTCTGATTCATCGGCATACGTTGGCGGTTTGGGATTCAGCCAGTTCACAATCTTATTTTTAATGGCAAACGCAAAGAAGTGCTGGCCTTTGGGGTTGTAATGACCGATGTAGTATCGATCGACGTATGCTTTAGCGTCGATGCGAAACTGGGCGAATTCTTCGACATGTTTCGCGACGCTGTCAATAAATGGGATTTTTCGGCTCTGTAGAAATTCTTGAAACTCCCTTGGATGAAAGTCAAATATTGGAGATTTCAAGTCTTTCGGTCGGCCTGCACAGGCATACCAGACGTTGGAAGCAGGATATGAGAGCAGCACAAATAATTTTTTGTTTGATTTCTGCAAGAAATCATGTATTCGCTCCATGATGCGCATGCCGACCTTTATTGCATAATCTTCATAGAGTTTCTGGACGGTCTGTCTCACTTTATCAGGGCTAGAGAGATCGGCATTTTTCAGACCAGTGGCAGCGATCATTTCATCAATACTGGCACGATTGACAATCCGCCCTGTGCGAATTGCAATCAGGGCATGCACAATCATGTCTGATTTAAACGTTTCATAAACAGTATCGAAATTACAAAGCTGCCTGAGTTTCTCCGGTGTATCGGCATTGTTTGGCTTGTCAATAAGCTTACCGGAATTGGCATCAAGGCGAGCATGCTTCCAAGGGTTGGAATGAAACATCTTGCCGCTCAGCCCTTTGACAATATTGGGTGGAAATGTCAATTGCCGCCAGGCATTAATGCTTCGCCAATGATCATCGCCCCAGATATTAAAAATGACATATTCGGCACCAAGTTTCGTCGGTTCGTTCTTTTCCAGCCTGAGTGATGCCTGATAAACACCAAAACCTCCAATGCCCCAGTTTCGAATCGGTTCGCCGAAATGCCCGGCAAGAATTTCCTGCCAGGTTTCGCTATCGTTCGACTGATGGCCCTGCGTGAAGCTGTTGCCATAAGTATTGATACGGCAGGGGCGATCCCGAAAATTGACCTGAAATCGCTGCCCTGTTGCTTCATATCGCGCCAGGGTGTGAGAGCTATCCACACCATCGCGCATGAAGCTGTTTCTTAGGAGATAGCCGGTATCAGGATCAAATCTGGCCCAGACACGCGTCCTTGGATTCAGAAAATCTTCGACACTCTGCCTGTCCATCACATAAGGTCGTAGAAATTCGCGAATTTCATTTTCTGATTGATCCTGGGTCAGCCTATTTGTCGAAATCGCAGAAGGCATGGCTACAAGCGATTTTTGAAGTGTGCGGCGGCTTATTATCCGCTGATCTGCGTCTTGCATGCTAAACCCTTTCGAATCAGTGCAGAATGAAAGATGGCAGGAATTACCAACTCGCCCTGTTTTTATCAAGCCTTTTAGACCATGTCAACAAAACGACTGATAAATCCTATGTCCAATTCCATAATGGCTCTAGTGGTTTGCGCACAAAGATGCTGTATTAAACCTCGGCCGTTGAAGACTTGAACACTCTAAATTAATACATGACAGGAAAATCATCATTCTGTGAACTTGTTGAATGATAAACGGCATTTCATGGGCTTTATGGTTCTTGGTCACGATGACAGATTTTGCTGAGAAATCAGATTTCATTTCATCCCGGTCCAAGTATAATAAGTCAATTCGCAGCACAATCATCTCGCTGGGAAGCGATCATCTCATATCAAAAAAGAGGCCTCTTCAAAAATGCAGCCAGACAACTTTAAAACCAATCGCCGCAGGGCCATTCAGTCAATCACGGCCATGGGCCTTTCCGCCACCGCGTTTCCGATGGTTGTACCCGCAAGAGCCCTGGGCCGCGATGCAGGCGTGGCCGCACCCAGTGAGCGCATTACGCTGGGGGTTGTCGGGATCGGCCCGCGCTGCACTTATGATCTCAAAGGCATGATGGCACTGCCGGATGTGCAGTGTGTGGCGATCAGCGACGTGCAGAAAAGCCGCCGCGATGCTGGAAAAACGCTGGTTGATAAGACATATAACAACACGGATTGCAAGCTCTATAACGACTTTCGCGAGCTGCTGGCCGAAAAATCAATTGACACGGTAATTGTGGCCACAGGCGATCGCTGGCATGCAGAAGCCGCCATTCTGGCCGCTGAGGCTGGCAAAGATGTTTATTGCGAAAAGCCGTGTGGAATTACAATTCACGACTGTCAACGCCTGGCCGATACGTTCAAAAAAACTGCCCGCATTTTTCAGGCTGGTACACAGCGGCGGAGTGTGACGAATTTTCAGCAGGCCGTTGAGCTGGCACAATCTGGCAGGCTGGGCAAGGTTCATACCATGTGGGCATCAGTCTATGTGCCTGAAATCAAGACGGATTGGCTGCCCGGCGAGCCGACACCTTCGCGTGATGTTGTTGATTGGGACCTGTGGCTTGGCCCTGCGGCCTGGCGGCCATATAACGCCAAATATGTCTCGGGCGGCTGGCGTGGTTATTGGGATTTTGACTCAGGCGCCCGCCTGCTTGACTGGGGTGCCCACACAGTTGACATCTGCCAGTGGGCAAATCGTGCAGATGACACCATGCCGCTGGAATATACGCCGAACCCGACAAACGTCACGGCCATGTATGCCAACGGCGTCAAGCTGGTGATTGACTTCCTCAAAGAGCCTTTTGGCAAGCGTGCCGGCTGGATTACTGAGCTGGGCACATGCCCTGTGCGATTTGTGGGCGAAGAGGGCACAGTGGAAACGGGCGACAATGGCGGAATTGATATTAAGCCTGAGAAGCTTAAGGCGGAATTTCTGCCGAAACAGGGCAAAACAGCCAACGGGCTTGATGTGGGCAACCATGCCCGCAACTTTTTTGACTGCGTGAAATCGCGCAAGCCGACGGCGGCTAACCCCGACGTCATGCGGCATTCACACATCGCCTGCCATGCGGCCGCGATCGCCTGGATCCTTCAGCGCAAGGTGACGATCGACCCGAAAACCGAATTGTTTGTCAACGACGACGAAGCCAACAGCCTGCGCAGCCGCCCACAGCGGAAATATCATCCAGCCTGAGATTTCTCTTTCTGGCCATTTCAAAAGGGCAGGTGCGGAACTTTTTCGCCTGCCCTCTTTTATTTTTCTGAAATGCAATCATAACATTCAATTTGATCGATTTGTGAATGATTCTGAGAGTAAATGCAAAATCGATTCTTCCACAATGGCATTGAATTGTTTTTCTTTTTGATAGTTGCAATCAAATGTCTCGCAAAATTCGGCAAGGCATCGATAAAATCATGTGCGATCAATAATAGGCGAAAGCAATAGAGGGCGATTTTACAAAATGGGCAGAAGTTTCGGATGGATGGACCGGCTCGACGGCCGAATTTGGATTCTTCTCGCCGCTTTTCTCTGGAGTCTCTCGGGAATCTGGGCCAAACTACTGCCTGATCAAGCATCGGCCATCGCCATCTGGCGAGGCATTTTTGCCGGCATGGCACTGGCGCCTTTTACAAAAGGTAAGTGGCCTGTTCGCATCCGCTGGCCGCACATTTTACTGGCCATTGCATTTGCGGTCATGACAGGCACTTTTATTGCTGCAATCAAGATCACCACGGCCGCTAATGCCATTTTCCTTCAGTGTTCGGCCACTGCCTGGGTCGTGCCCATCGGCTGGTACTGGCTGCATGAAAAACCTGATCGGCTTACAATCGCCGGTGTCTGCCTGGCCCTGATTGGCATCGTCTGTATCATTATGCCTGAGCTGGCGGGCACCGGTTCCGGCCATGGCTTCGGCATGCTGCTGGGGCTCCTCAGTGGCGTGGCTTATGCGATCGTTGTCGTGGGCTTGCGGGCCTGCCGCGGTGATCAACCGATCTGGCTCTCAGCCTGGAATAATACGGCTGGTGGAATTATTTTAGCTGTTGTGATCGCAGCATCGGGCATGTCCATCTGGCCTTATTCAAGCAGCATACCGGGGCTTGCGGTATTCGGGCTTCTCCAAATGGCCTTGCCATACGGCTTTTTCTCGCGTGGGCTTCGCACCACAGCTCCTGCCAATGCCACGTTGATTGCACTTCTCGAACCGCTGTTAAATCCAGTCTGGGTATGGCTCTTTCATGGCGAAAAGCCACATTCATCGACAATCGCAGGCGGGCTGATCATGCTGGCAGGCGTTGTTGTGGCAAATGTCAAAATTAAAAAATAGTGATTAACCGTCTCATCAACGGCTAATCACAGGCACTTGGAACTTTATAATGCCATTCCCGAAATGATTAGCTGGTGACCCGGCCGAGGTATTCACCCGTACGGGTGTCAACCTTGACAAGAATGTCCTGATCCAGATGTTCAGGAACCTGAATCGTATGGCCGGTGGAAAGCCGTGCTGGCTTGGTTCGGCCTGTGGCTGAATTGCCACGAACGCCGGGGGCCGTTTCCACGATCATAAGGTCAACAGTGTCAGGAATCTGGATGGCGATGGGCTGATCGTCAACGACCAGCGCCTCCAGCCCCGCCATATTTTCAGTCATAAAGGGGATTTGTTCGGCAAGCTCGGCGGCAGGCAAAGTAAATTGATCGTAAGTCGTTTCGTCCATAAAGACGAGCATATCCCCATCGCGGTAAAGATATTGAATAGAGCGGCGCTCGAAACGGCTTTCGGGCAGCGCATCGGTGCCGCGAAATGCTTTTTCAACACGAGCCCGCGTCTTAAGATTACGTGCCGCAATTTTGTAGAGCGTGGCGGCGCCGCGGGCGGAGGGTGTCTGCACAGTGATCTGCTCAATCATGTGCGGCTGGCCGTCAATTTCAACTACCATCCGTTTTTCGAAATCCTTGGCCGGAACCACGTTCGTCAATCTCCCGCGAGTGTGTTTTTTCAGGGCTGACCGAATCTTTGCCGACGAAGCGATAAGTTCAGCGGCTGATTCAGATTGGCCCCTTTTTTGCTTGATCCGAATCACGCTGACAGCATACACTATTGATGTCAGAAAGTGAACGATACAAACTGGCACTGGATTGCAAATAAACACCGAAAGCATTGATGGGGCAGGAAGATACGAAAAGCGAACCTACACTGAACCCGGCTGAAAGTGACTCAGCGTTGCTTGAATGTCAGGCGGTGGTCGGCCATTTTTTTGCTGAAGTCATGCATTTACAGGCGGCATTGGTTCATGCATCGGGTGCGGATAGTCGGCTGGCATCGAACGAGCGTCTGGAATTTCTGGGTGATGCAATCATGGGGGCGGTGGTCTGTTCGCATCTATTCGACCAATACCCCGACTATCTGGAAGGCGACCTGACTCGAATCAAGTCGGCAGTTGTGTCACGCCGAACCTGCGCCAAAGTCGCCCGAGAGTTGGGAATGGATCGTTTTCTGAAGCTTGGCAAAGGGATGGGCGATTCGTCGCAGGCCCCCGAGTCGGTGCTGGCCGACCTTTTTGAAAGTGTGGTCGCAGCCGTTTATCTGGATGGTGGTTTTGATGCGGCACGTCGGGTTGTGATTCAGCACATGCACAAAGAGATTGTGGCGACGGTGGCCGGCGACACCGGTATGAATTACAAAAGTGCGCTCCAGCAACTTGCTCAGAAGAAGTTTGGGAGAACGCCGACCTATTTTCTGCTGGAAGAAAAAGGGCCCGACCATCTCAAGTGTTTCCTGGTGGCGGCACGCATTGCAAATCGCCAATTTAAACCAGCCTGGGGCAATAATAAAAAAGACGCCGAACAGTTGGCCGCCCGAAATGCACTGGATGCAATTGAAATGGAATCAACCGCATCTTGACGGTCAGCAATTGAAATGCAAGACTTTACCTGACAATGACCGGTTTGTGTTGGCAACCTCGGAAATAAGACCCGGGAACTGAAAAGTGACAGGCTCGCTTGTTGGCGACTTGGAAATCAGTGGTCCGCTCTGGCTGGTGCTCTCGCTCATCAGCCTGATGACGCTTTTTTTCAAATTCAGCCGAATCATCTCGCTGCGAAATCTCGACCTCTTCCTGCTTTTTGCGCTTGCTCCGGGAATGATGTTTCTGGTTGGTGCCACAGGCAAGAACGCCGGCCCTGTCACAGCCTATTCTCTGCTGCTTGGTGGCTCTTTTCTCGTGTTGGTGCGCTGCGTGGCCGACGTCGGCCTGGGCCGACGCCCCCTGATTGAGCCGAATTTAAATCCGGCTGGGATCTCATTTCTCGGGGCATGTGTCCTGATTCTGCTGATGATCGAGACAATCACGCTGCCAGTGCAGGCGGGAAAAGAACGAAACCCAGCCGAAACAGGCATGAAACCGACAGAAAAACAAGTCGCAGAAGCTGCCGAGAAACTGCCGGTCCAACAGCTGGAAATCGCCGGCAAGGCAATGCTGGAAGCAGCGAAATTACCGGCGATCGACGAAAAAATTCAGCCCCAGGAGATTCTCTCCCGCCTGATTTCATTCATCTCTCACCTCACA
>JBILGL010000248.1:0-6453 GCA_044351075.1 Isosphaeraceae bacterium
GCTCATCGGTCGCCGGCAGACTTCACATCTTTTTTCCCGAAAATTTGTTTTTTTCATGCTCAGCCTGTTTCTTGCCTACTCAGGGGCCAACCCTATTCAACTGCTCTATTTTATGAGCATCAAGCCAGACACTCTCGCCGAATTCGTTCATACGAGTTATGATGGTGCTCAAAACAACAACTCTTCAACGAGAAAAGGACTTGAAAATGGCCTCGGACACTCTCTCTCGAATACTTGATTGTGGCATTGTAGCAGTCGTCAGGTCGGAAAAACCCGACCAGTTGATTCAGGTTGTTGAAGCGCTGGCAAGAGGCGGGGTGACGGCGGCCGAGATCACCTTTACCGTGCCTGAGGCAGACCGTGTCATCCGTGAAGTGCGAAAGGCCTTGGGCGACCGCATTATTCTCGGGGCAGGCACCGTTCTTGATTCGGAAACGGCCCGCACAGCGATTCTGGCCGGGGCAGAATATCTGGTCACTCCCTGCGTCAATCTGGATGTTATCCGACTGGCCAAGCGATACGGCAAAGTGGTTATGCCTGGTGGATTTACGCCAACTGAATGCCTGACCGCCTGGGAAGCCGGGGCCGATGTCGTAAAAGTCTTTCCGGCTGATGTCGTTGGCCCTGCCTTTTTCAAGGCAATGAAAGGCCCATTGCCGCAGATTCGCCTGATGCCAACGGGTGGCGTTGATCTGACAACCGCCGAATCGTTCCTCAAAGCCGGTGCCTGCTGCCTGGGTGTCGGTTCAAGCCTCGTTGAACCGAAAGCCGTTGCTGCAGGAGATTTTGCCCGGCTGGAGAGCCTGGCCGCGCAATACATTGAAATCGTAAGAAAATTCCGATCAAGCAAATAATTGGTTGGATAACCGGCGTTTTAGAGGGAAAAGCAGTCAGACTCTGCTTTTCCCAAATATTTCATGCAGTTAGCGTAAGTCTCCCTCTTGGGTTTTTTGGAAGTGTATTCAATTTTCTCATTTGTTTTTTGAAATAAGTCCAATCATTGAAGTCATTATTTTGGATATTAATATTGGCGGTTTTTATGTCATTTACTTTTATGTATTTTATTTGAAAGGAAGATTATTATGGGTCTTTTTCTGGTGAAGAAGTCGTCCGACAGCAAGTATTTTTTCGAGCTGAAGGCCGACAATAATGAAACGATTCTGGTAAGCGAAATGTATCAGAGCAAGGCGAATGCCAAGCTCGGTATTAAGTCAGTCAAGACAAATGCTCATAAGAAATCGGCTTACGCTGTTGCTTCTTCGAATGATGGTATGGTTTATTTCAATCTTAAGGCAGCTAATGGCAAGGTCATTGGCACCAGCGAGACTTACGACACCGCCCATTCGCTTGTCAACGGTATGGAATCTGTCAAAACCAATGCCAAAAAGGCAGTGGTGATTGACGCGACAATTTGCTGATTCATTTCTGAAAAATGCTCAGAATAACCTTGTTGCAAAGGGAAACCAGGTAGCAGCAAGGTTATTTCAAAAATGCAACAACCTGATTCGTTTGATTTGAAGTTGAATTAAACTCTGCTGAATTTTTGTTTCCCTTCCAAAATCACTCTTTCGGCTACTTTATCAAGTTTTTGATTCACTCCGGTCAGCCCAGCGATCACTTTCTCAGCCCAGATAAAGTATTCGTTCTGCCGATCAATCGACCAATCAACCGGCGGATCAGTCAGAATTGATCGCAGGTTACAGATCTTGTCCGCAATTTTGATCATTTTCGCCGATGGGCTTTTATGAGGTGCATTTTCAACCTGAAGTCGCTTGCGCTCAGCCTTTGGCAGCGATTTGTCGTCGGTACATTCGCAGACCAGCCCTGCCACACACTCACCAAACTGATTTGCGATTTCATCTCGCGTAGTTTCGGTATCTTCGATCGTATCGTGAAGCAAAGCAGCGATCAGAATTTCTTCATCGTCGATTCCACCCACTGAAGCCAGATGAAATGCAACTTCGACCGGATGATTAATATAAGGCGTCGCTGCCGCATTTTTTCGTCGTTGAGTGCTGTGCTTATGCGCAGCAAAAAGGGTCGCTGTAAGAATCCGGTTCATTGATTCACCCTTTCTTACGAACGACCCAGAATTTGATTCAGCTTTTTTTAATCTGGCGTCAATCCCACTTCAGCACGCCGCCGGTATCAGCCGAGGTCGCCATTTTGGCATAGCGTGCAAGATATCCGCGGGAAATACGAGGGGCAGGGGGCACCCATCCTTTTTTACGCTCGGCCAATTCATCGTCCGAGAGTTTTACATCCAGCTTACCGGCCATAATATCAATCGAAATGATATCGCCGTCCTTCAGCAATCCGATCGGCCCACCCACCGCGGCTTCAGGGCTGACGTGGCCAATGGAAGCACCGGCCGTTCCGCCTGAGAACCGGCCATCGGTAACCAGAGCACATTTGTCATCAAGCCCAACGGCCTTGATCGCCGTTGTCGGGGCCAGCATCTCCTGCATGCCCGGGCCGCCCTTAGGGCCTTCCTGCCGCACAACAATCACATCTCCTGCTTTGACTTTACCAAAAACGATGCCGTTATAGGCGTCCACTTCACTTTCGAAGATAATCGCCGGGCCTTCGTGCTTGAGCATGTTCGGGCTAACGCCTGCTGTTTTCACTACTGCTCCATTCGGAGACAGGTTGCCGTAAAGCACAGCCAGACCACCTTCCGGCGAGTAGGCTTTCGGCACTTCGCGAATCACGTCAAACGGGTCAAAGCCATCCGGGTCAGGGCCACTGAATCCATGCCCTTCTGCTGTAGGAGCTTCAAGCACTGCCAAAGCAGACTCAGCAACTTCGCCGCTTGACCAGGCCTCGCTTGAACGTACCCCACCAGGGCGTACGGCCGTCCACTTTTTCGCTTCGCTGGCCGCCTGACCAGCCCGCACATCATATTCCGTGATATTTTCGCCAATCGTTTTGCCTGTGACTGTTTTGCAGGTCAAATCAAGAGTGCCGGGGCGGCCGCGTTCCACTGCCCCCAGAATCCCATGAATACCACCTGCGCGAGCCACGTCTTCGATATGATACTTACCGGATGGCGAGACTTTGCAGATATGAGGCGTGCGCTTGCTCACGGCGGCAATTCGCTTCAGGTCAAACGGCACACCGGCTTCATGTGCGATTGCCAGAATGTGCAGAATGGTGTTGGTCGAGCCGCCCATGGCCATATCAAGCACCATCGAATTGTCAAAAGCAGCAAGCGTGGCAATTTCACGCGGCAAAAGCCCATGACCCGGGCCGACTTTGCCAAATTCTTTAGCCATCTCCACGATCCGAAACGCGGCGTTGCGAAAAAGTGTTTTTCGTTCGGCCGAAGTGGCCAGAATTGTGCCGTTGCCGGGCAGGGCCATCCCAATGGCTTCGGCGAGACAGTTCATGCTGTTGGCGGTAAACATACCAGAGCAGCTGCCGCAGGTGGGGCAGGCGGCTTTTTCGATATCCAGCAGTTCTTCGGCTGAGATCTGGCCTGATTGCCGCTTGGCGCCGGCAACGAATGCATCGATCAGGTCAACCGTCTTGCCGGTCGAGGTCTTACCGGCCTCCATGGGGCCGCCGGAGACGAAAATCGTGGGGATATTGACTCGCATGGCACCCATAAACATGCCAGGCACAATTTTATCGCAGTTGGGAATGCAGATCATGCCGTCAAAGCGGTGGGCTTCGATCATGGTCTCAACGCTGTCGGCGATGATCTCGCGCGAGGGAAGCGAGAATTTCATGCCTGGGTGGCCCATGGCGATGCCGTCGTCCACGCCAATGGTGTTAAAAATAAAGGGCACGCCGCCGGCTTCGCGAACGCACTGCTTTACGTAATTGCCAACTTCCTGCAGGTGAACGTGGCCGGGGATGATGTCAACATGGCTGTTGCAAATCGCGATAAAGGGTTTATCCCAGTCATCTTCACGCACACCGGTAGCTCGCAGGAGGCTGCGGTGAGCGGCGCGATGGTCGCCACGCTTGATAGTATCGGATCGGGAAAACGACTGGCCGTTGGTATCGGAGCTCATCTTCTGCACTCTGCGGGTTGACGATTAGCCGGTTTTTTGTTTTTTCATCAAAATTATTCTACTACGATTTTCAAACGATTTCATCCAATAATGTCGAGCTTTGCAGAGTTCAATTTCTGAAATCACCGATCAAGGATAGAGCATTCGTGACGAATTCAATCATTGAATACCAAACGGAACACTTAATTAATTAAGGCTGTCAGTATTGTATCTAAGTCTGAACACGACTAAAATCATGAGAAGATATTGTGAAAGTGAATTATGAGGATTCTCTTCACAATGGCCTCCATGATGAACGGCAAGCCGTGGCCCGGAAGCTGCGATTGTCCTGATGGATCCGCAACTGGCCTCTCAACCTGGTCCTGCAGGCGTGGAGTCGTTCGAAAGTCATGGCTGAGCTTCATCATGAATGCGGTATCGCCGCCGTTTATCTTCGTCCCGGTTCAGAGCATGTGAAATTGCCTAACGGGCTGAATTCGCCCGATCAGGCGGCCCGCATGGTGCCTCGCATGCTGCTTGACATGCAAAATCGCGGTCAGTTGGCCGCAGGCATGACCAGCTACAGTGAGTCTAGGTCGTCCATTCTAGCTACCCATAAAGACTTAGGCACAGTTGCCGAAGCTTTTCGCCTGAATGCCAAGCCGGAATTTGAAGCCCTTATGCAGCGGATGGGTGGCCCGGCCGCTATCGGCCATGTGCGCTACGCTACATGCGGCACCGACGACCGCGAAGCTTCCCAGCCTTTTGAACGCGACCATGGCCGAAAATTCAAATGGTTTGCCTTTGCATTCAACGGTCAGCTGACCAACTATGCCCAGCTTAAAAAAGAGATGCTAGCCGATGGTGGTTATCATCTTAAGCGAGACCTCGACACCGAAATTATTCTCCATTCAATCAGTCACGAGTTACAGGCAGCCGAGCCACCGATTGACTGGGTTCGTGTCTTTGCCAATCTCGCTCGACGGTTTGACGGCGCTTACAATATCGTACTCCTCACAGCCAATGGAGAAATGATCGTCGCCCGAGACCCATTGGGCATACGACCGCTTTGTTTCGCCGAAGAAGGACCACTTTTCGCCGCTGCCAGTGAAAGCGTGCCGCTGGCGAATCTTGGTTTTCACCGAATCCGCTCGCTTGAGCCCGGCCAGATGGCGATCATTTCCCCCGAAGGTATTCGGTTTGAACGCTTTGCGCAATCAGAACGTCACGCCCATTGCTTCTTCGAATGGATCTATTTTGCGAATGTTGCGAGCACGCTGGATGAACGCTCGGTTTATCTAAGTCGGGCAATGCTCGGCCGTGAACTCGCCCGTCTGGAAGATGTTCAGCTTGATCAGAATACGATCGTGGTGCCCGTACCAGACACGGCCAAGGCAGCGGCTGATGCCATGGCCTATTCCCTTGGCGTGCCGTCAGTTGAGGGGTTGATGCGCAATCGCTATCTCGGCCGAACTTTTATTGAAGGTAATGCTGATCGTGCAACTAAAGCTCGCCTGAAATACACCCCACTCCCTGATGTGCTCAAAGGCAAGCGTGTGCTTCTTGTGGAAGATTCAATCGTCCGCTCGACCACCATGCGAGCACTCGTGCATGAAATTCGGAATCGGGGTGGTGCCAGCGAGATTCATCTGCGTATTGCCTGCCCGCCAATAGTCGCGCCCTGTTATTACGGGATCGACATGTCGCAACGCGCAGAGCTTTTTGCTCCGAAGTTTCTGGATGAGACCGGCGGTATGCTCACTGCCGAAATCCAGGCTAAAATGGCCGCAGATCTGGGGGCCGACTCTCTTCGCTATTTACCGGTTGAAGCACTTTCCCGATCAGTAGGATTGCCACCAGAAAGACTTTGCCAGGCATGTGTCACCGGTGATTACCCTACCCAGGCCGGTGAAGAGCTTTACCAGATTGACCTTTCACGTGAGCTTAAGCAAAACAGCGTGTTAGTGCCTGGAGCAAGTGCTCTGGTGGGAGGCGAAATCAATGGAGAAAATGGGCATCGACGCGCCTATGAATCATGACTTCTTGATTCTAAGCCTTTAATCTTGTATGTTTTAACTACTTCCTGAAATAAAAACTTTTACAGTGCCTTCAAATGAAAGCTGCTCTTGTTCCACTTGATCATTCAGGCCCGATCATACCGCTGATCAAACCCGTGAATGTCGTGGGGCGTCATCCATCATGCGATGTTCATATCGATAACGACAGTCTTTCAAGGCGACATGCCATCCTCGTTTTGACCGACGGTCTTGTTGTTGTGCGAGACTTGATCACAACAAATGGCACCAGAGTCAACAGTCAGCGTGTGAAATGGGCTGCTTTAATGCCGAACGACAAAATCACCTTTGGCACAGCCCGCTATCGGCTTGATCTCGCACCTGATACAGAGAATATTCCCGACAGAATTGTCGCCGAAAATGGCTTTAAGTCCATGACG
>JBILGL010000249.1:0-6438 GCA_044351075.1 Isosphaeraceae bacterium
CGCAACGCTCAAAACCCACTGCCACTATTTTACCTTCCAGGGCTTTCAGACGGACCATAGCCAGGCCAACACAGAGCCCTGTGTGAGACTCACAGGCAAGGGAACGGATTTCGCCAACTAGTTGCCCGCTTTCATTATGAAGTGCAATTGGCAACGAGTTAATTTTGAAATCGCTGTTTTCAATTGGTTTGAGCAGAACACCCATGAGTTTTCGATTGACATGCCCCAGCGCATCGAGCCTGGCGACCGTCTCCTGCCCAAGATAACATCCCTTTCGAAAGCTGATGGCCGAATGGTCGCGGTCAATCTCCTGCGGAAGGTTGTCAGTTGCTGTGTCAACGCCTGAAAGAGGCCAGCCTGAACGAATGCGAAGCGCATGAAACGCTTCGGAACTGAGTGCAGAAATGCCGTGAAGGCTGAGTGCATTTCGAATTTCTGCAATCATATCACCATTGGTGATGATTTCGATTGAGCCTGTAAGGAACCCGGGCTTAATGAACAATTCGCCAGCAGCGGATTGCAATTTTCTGCAAGTTCCTGATTTCATTTCGATCTGCTCGCCTGTCATCTCAGCAAGTGCTGAAATGGCTGAAGGCCCTTGAATCATCAGCGAATAAAATTGGTCGGCGGCGAAGCTGATTTCGGTCTGATCAAAAATTGCATATTTTTGAAAATGAGGCAGACAGTCGCGCTGGCCGCCTTTGTTGGATAAAATGACAATTGAATCATCGAAGACCATGGCTTCCACAAAGCCGAGCACTTTGCCCTGTGGATTTGTGACAAACGCTTCAAGACAGGCACCAGAAGCGGATTTCAGCAGATCATTCGTGCAGAGGTTATTAATTGTTTTGGCACGGTCGGGGCCGGTGAGGATCGTCAAATCAGATGATCCACTCTCATAGAAAAAATTCTCGATCATTTTATTTTATCCTGAGGGCGATGCACGATGATCATTCAAAAATGATACGGGTTCTCTCGGCGTCTTCAATAAAGGCCCAGTCACTTGATTTATCCAGTAGCCGCGACAGCTCATCGGGGCTTTCAAGAGTGATCATTTCAAGATCATCAGCAATGTGAGACGGAAGGTTGGAAAGAGCGTAAAGGCGGCAGATTTCAGCAGCTTTCGCGAGAGACTTGTACCATGAGCATTTTTTCAGGTCGGATGTTTGAGAATCCTGAATTTCATTGATCAGATGATCGTCAAGCTGAAATGAAACTGCTGTCTTTGAGCACTTGCCGGCAATTTTTGCAGTGCTTCGGCAGAATTGAGTGAATTGACTGATATTTAAATTGGGGTGAGCGTCATTGCCGGCAATAAGCAGGGCCTGGCGCACTTCGGCCGGGATACGGATTTGCCAGATTTCGTTTATCATTGTATTTAATGGATTTTGCATTTTCATGGGTTCGAATAATGAAATTGACGCAATCCCTTTGTCTCGCGCGGGGATAGCCGCTAAAATGCAGTGTAGCCCTGAGAGCCAGACGGCCTCACGGATTTCACGTCTCGCATTGTTTTGATTCGATTGATACTGGGCCTGAATTGCATTTATTGAACTGATATCTCCAAAACCTGGCCAGTATGTCGATAGATAACCGAGGCCGGCCTCAGGGCTGATCGGCTCAGCCACGATGAGCGGCAGAACGATGTCATGATCAAGCAAATGGCGATTGAGATAGATTCTGCTGCCGGAAGCTGTGCTGGCGAGATATGCCCGATCCGCTTCAGCAGACGGATCGTGTAAAACAATTTGAAATCGGCCGTTGAAAGTTGATGACAGTGCCTCTGCCAGAGAAGGGTGGCAAAGCAGTGTGATATGATTTTCAGAAATTTGAATGCGGAGCAGATTTTCAATTATTGCATTGAGCGAAGGCATGATTTGGTCAGGCTCGCCGAGCAGAGGAATTGCAATTCGGTCGTCGCCGATAATTAAATCGCTGATTTTAAATGGTCGAGAGCCATCTCGGTTTTGAAAAAAGTCTGTAATCTCATATTTGATGGCCTGATTTGAAATGGAGCCAGGGCCGGAAAAGTGGCAATTTATTCTCTCTTCATTGATTTGAAGGCTGATTGATTGCTGATTCCAGAGCAGTCTCGTTGTGATTGTATTTGCCAATGGGCCACCCTGAATCATGAGGGAAAAATGGTACGACATCTTCAAAGATTATCATAAGTTGCTTAAAATAAAGAGACAAGGCGTAATGAAGCTCGAACGATCTGTTCTCGACCAGCCTGAAATTTCCAAAAAGGCTGGAACTGTCAGATCATTGGCAGCGTCTAAACCGGCGGGATGATAATGACCAGCGAACAGACCGACGAGTACTGGGTGGAACGGTACCTGGCCGGTGAGGCATCTGCCTTCGACCAGCTCGTTCGCCGTACGCAAGGGCGGCTCTATTCGACGATTTATCGAATCGTGGGTTCAAAAGACGAGGCCCTTGATGTGTTGCAGGAGACATATATCAAAATCTTCCGCAACATGCATCGATTTGAGCGTGGCTCGGCTTTCGGCACATGGGCTTATCGAATCGCTGTGAATCAGTCGATCAGTCATAAGCGAAAGCGTCGATTCATCGGCCTGAGCCTGAATCACAAAAGCTCTGACGACGATTCAGAAAGCTATGAGCTTGACCCAGAGGACCCTGATTCCCGCGAATCAAATCTGGAAAGGCTCGCAAGAGCCGAACGTAATCATCTGGTAGAAAAGGCCTTAGCCTCATTGCCAGCGGCTCATCGAGCGGTTTTGGTGATGTGCGACTATGATGACCTGCGATATGAAGAAATCGCGGCGATTCTGAAAGTGCCAATTGGTACAGTTCGTAGCCGTATTCACCGTGCCAGAGAAGAGTTACGCAAGCGTCTCCTGCCGATGCTGAATGAAGAGGGTTCGTCTGCAGCCGATTTTTCCGGCAGCCGCAACGAACCGATACCACCCAAGCCCACCGATGCCTCCGCTTACCCCGTCAGTTAATACTGAGCCAGGAAACAGGACGAGTCGATGAATTCATCAGACGAAGCGATGTTAAGCCGTTATCTGGACCATGACCTGACGACGTCGGAAGCGATTGACTTTGACTCTAAACTCTCTTCAGATCAAGCATTGCGGCTAAGGCTCAAAGAATACAGGCAAGTGCGGCATGCCATTGGAAGCCTGCCTGAGCCCACGCTGGCGGAGGACATGGTCGAGCGGCTGGCCCCATTGCTGCTGAAAGAGAGCACAGGCGTATCGCTCTGGGCGAGGCTGGCAGCCGGCGCAGGGGCTCGCTGGGTAGCCGCATCGGCTGCCTTTGTACTTCTTTCATCCGGAATTACACTGATTATTGTGAACAATAAATCAAGCAGGGCGCCGGTATCTGGAACCCTTGGTATAGCGTCTTCTGCAGCCATTTCTCAATCTTCTGACACTAGAAAATCTGGGAATTCGGCAGAAATTATACAGCCTGATTTGAAGGTGGCTGCGGAAGTTGCCGTGGCGCCGGCCCTGAAAGATCAAACGGGCATTGATCAACAGAATCAGGCACTGATTACTGCTAGTAAACCCCAGATAGAACCCGATTTAGCTGAGCTGGTGAAGATGCTCGAAAAAGTTGATCGGCGACACTTTTTGCAGGTGCAGGTTGATACAGCCAATGAACGAGTGGTGAATCGAATTATACGAATTTTAGAGAAATATCGAATCAAGCCAGCAAAGCTTGCGATCGTGAATGATGGAGAGGATTCAGAAGAGCCGAAGTCGATTGACATCGTTGCAGTGGTGCCGACAGGCCTGGTGAACGAATTAAACCGGGAGCTGAAAGAATCTTTTGACGGAAAACTTGAATTACATAAACCTTACGATGATTTTGACAGAGCCGGAATTGAAAATCGGCTGGCGACAATTCCGCCTGAAATGCTCACAAAAGCGATGGAAGAACCGAATAACGCACAGGCCCAGCTCAGAGAATCTCAGAGTGAAAACCGGGGCAGTAGCGGGCTGAGAACCGAAGCCCAAAGTCAGACACAAGCACCGGCCCGGGCCAATGATCGGGCAACAGGCATTCCGCCTGTCGAGCTAAAAGAGAGCGGTCAGGGAAGCAGTTTTGATGAGGTCGTTTTGCGAATACGATCGGATGCCGGCGAGCAAAGAGAAAGTCAAAGTGAGAATAAGCTGAATACTCGAAAAGTAAAAAGAAAAAATCGATAATCAGCAGGTTGAACGCATCGGTAAATTGATTTCACGCTTTTTCAGCTTTTTTCTTGACATTAATGACGACACAAGGGTATATTCTAAGGTGTGGGGCAGATAGCTCAGTTGGTAGAGCACAGGACTGAAAATCCTGGTGTCGAGAGTTCGATTCTCTCTCTGCCCATTCTCATTCTTTCATGTTTATATTTTAGTGATTGCTTCTCTTGCCTTGGTCATCAGCGGGTTATCTGCTGAGTTGAATGCAGGCAAATTGCCCATCATGGCTGCAGTGAGTAGCTCTCGCGTTTGCGGAGTGCTTGCCAGAAGCGATTCTTCCCACGCAGCGGCACCAAATTTGTAGTCGTGGCTGTCGCGGCCCTTATGGAAGATCATACGCCTGGCCGCGGCGAAAATTGCATCGTGGGTGCCGCCCCTGCGCAGGAACGTCAGTGTTTTGCGAGCGGCATCTGTACGACTCTTGCCAATTGTTGCAAAGATGTCTGTAATTGCGTCGTCCGGCTTTTCCGGCAGATCCATCGCTTCCATATTGTTAATGCTGAGCGCCGGAGCTTCGCCAATGGCGGCGCGGAACATGGCGACCCAGCTCGACGCCTGCGCCAGCGACGTCTTACGGGTGGTGTCGTCAGCGGCTGCATTAAAGATGTAATGCAGGGCATTGATGGAAGTGACTGCATGGAGCGAAACGATGCCAGGCTTGCGCAAAAGCAGCTCATTGGATGACTTGAGAATTCCGTCCCAGATCACTTTTGGGTCAACTCCGTCGTTGACGTGCTTGAGTACACTGGCCCCGGCGGCTTTGGGGTCCGCCTGACGAAGAGTCGCCAAGAGGTCGTTGCTGGCGGCGTTGTCAGGCTTTCCAGCACGCCATGCTTCAGGAAATTTCTGAACAATTTCAAGATTGTCAACATAAGGGCCAACGACGTCTTTACCGGGAGCACCTTGCCTGTCGAGCAGTGCAAAAGCCAGCGACCGCACGACGGGCTCGGCATTTTGCCAGCCGATGGCTTGAAGCGTACGCCAGCACTGGGCTGCAAAAATGGCTTTATGGCCGATATTTCGCTGGTCGCGAATCGCATATTTCCAGAAAGTCTCCATCACATCAGCCGCGCCATGGGATCGGCAATAAGCCACAATCGCAGCATCAGCCGCTTCGGCATCCCACTCATCCATCGCTTTGGTGAATGCGGCTCTGGCCTGCCACGATTTCGGTAGATTTGCTTCATCGACTGGCCCCAGAGTCCAGTCACCTTCCTTAATATCAGTCGCCTGAGAGGCTTTGAAGGTGTCAAGCGCCCAAAGCATGGGGAGAAGTCGTTCATCAGCCGCAGCAGCCTGACCCAGCAAATGGGCTGAGTGAATAACCATAACGGCATGGAATTTAAAGCCGACCGGGCGAGGCTTGATATTCCGAATGCCTGCCAGAAACAGGCCCGACATCAGTTCTCGATAAGCCAGGCCCGCCTTGAGATGGCCCACTGCCACATCAATAATCTGATCACGTGGCGTCTCTTCAATCCAGCGAACAACCGGCTCAATTTCCGGCCTCAGCCGAACAGCCTCTGGCCTGACTTCCATCGATTTGGCATCTATGGGTGTGAAGGCGAGAAGCTTTGGGCCAAGCCCCTGACTGAGGCCCATCACGGCCGATGCCTGTAGAAATTGCCGGCGAGGAATCGAATTTGGCATCGTTGGCATCCTTGAATGAGACCGGTGGGGGGTGATTTAAATTGATGATCAAGCGAGAGATACTAACTGCATTATCAATAGTTGGTCAAAGCGCCGCAAGATGGGCGACGACTCAATTCAAGAAGTCGCAGAATCAACGATTCGGTCTGGAAAATTCTCAACCATTCGATCATAGTGATGGGAAAGATCCTGAAGAACCGGCGATGCTGAGTCGCAGGCAGCCAGCCGATTGTGACATCGCCCGGATTTAGCCGCAAAATTCACTCTCCCTGAAATTCTGGAGAAGACCTTGGCTTCTGCAATTGAAACCACTTCAGTAGAAATTAAGGGGACGAAATCAGAGCCGGAAAATGTGGCTGAAGTGATTGATACCGTTCGAGAAGCCGGGGCAAAGAATCTGGCCATTGCACCTGCCGGCGGGCTGACTTCTTTTGATTATGGTAGCCTGAGGGCAAGAGCTGACGTCAGGCTTTCGTCTTTAAAGCTGAATCGGGTGATCGATTATCCTGCCGACGACATGACGATCACAGTCGAAGCGGGCTTACGATTGTCAGAACTACAAAAAATT
>JBILGL010000251.1:0-6381 GCA_044351075.1 Isosphaeraceae bacterium
TATTTACGTCTCGCCCAGCCAGATTCGCCGCTTTGGCCTGAAAACCGGCGCCACCGTGGCCGGCACCATCCGCCCGCCCAAGGAAAACGAGCGTTATTTCGCCCTGTTGCGGGTGGATGCCATCAATTTCGAGCCTTCCGAAAAGCATGCAGAAATCGTTCCATTTGAGGAACTGACACCGCTTCACCCGCAATCGCGTCTGGTGATGGAAACCGTGCGCACGCCAGATATCAATATGCGAGTGGTTGACCTCGTGAGCCCCATCGGCAAAGGCCAGCGCGGTATCATCGTCGCCCCGCCCCGCACCGGCAAAACGATTCTGCTGCAAAAGATCGCCAACGGCGTGCTGACCAACCACCCTGAATGTTATGTGATGGTGCTGCTGATCGATGAACGTCCGGAAGAAGTCACCGAGATGGAGCGATCCGTGCGCGGGCCATCGGCTGAAGTCATCAGCTCGACCTTCGACGAACCGGCCTCGCGGCACATTCAGGTCGCTGAAATGGTCATCGAAAAAGCCAAACGCATGGTCGAATACGGTAAGGATGTCGTCATTCTGCTCGACTCCATCACCCGTCTCGCCCGGGCATATAACACAGAAGCCCCCCACTCCGGCAAGATCCTGACCGGCGGTGTTGACGCCTCTGCCCTGCAAAAACCGAAGCGTTTCTTTGGCGCGGCCCGCAAAGTGGAAGAAGCCGGCAGCCTCACGATTCTGGCCACGGCCCTTGTCGAAACCGGCAGCCGTATGGACGACGTGATCTTTGAAGAATTCAAGGGCACCGGCAATATGGAGCTGCACCTCGACCGCCGCCTTGTGGAAAAACGAGTCTGGCCGGCCATCGACATTAATAAGTCGGGCACCCGCCGCGAAGAGCTGCTGATGGACCCTGACGAGCTCAGGCGAGTCTGGATTCTCCGCCGCGTGCTCAACGACATGAATCCGGTTGAGGCCATGGAGCTCTTGACCGGCCGTATGAAAAAGACCAAGTCGAACGCCGAATTCCTTCTGGCGATGAATCTTTCGTGATTCGGCGGTTATACTTCCTTTTAACACGACAGGACACCCCACAGGCTCCCGGACCAGCACCCATGAACGAAATGAATATCATCGAAGGTGACCTTTCGCCGCCGCCCGGCCGCTTTGCCATCGTAGTGGCCCGCTTCAATTCCATGGTCACCGAAGCCCTGCTGGCCGGTTGCCGCGACCGCTTCAACCGTCTTGGCGTTACCCCTGACCGGCTCGACATCGCCTGGGTGCCCGGCTCGTTTGAAATTCCACTGGTCGCTCGCAAAATGGCGGAAACTGGCCAATATTCGGCCGTTGTCACCCTCGGCTGCGTGATTCGAGGCGAAACCAGCCACTATGATCACGTTGCCGGCCAGGCCGCCTCGGGCGTGATGCAAGCCTCTGTGCAAACGGGTGTTCCGGTCATTTTCGGTATTCTCACCACCGAATCCGTGGAACAGGCCCTGAACCGGTCGGGCCTGAAAGCTGGTAACAAGGGCGGCGAAGCGGCTGAAGCAGCGATTGAAATGGTCAATCTGCTTGGCCAGATTGCCCCTGGCTCCAAGCTTTCGGCCACACCTGCCGGCTTTGGCGGTTCCCGACCGGCTGGACGCTGATTGGAAGGATCTGTCAACGTGTCGAACCCGGTCAATCTGCCGCCTGATTTCTACTTTGACCTGGAAAACATGGCCCGGCCCGCTTCCAATATGCCCGGCCCGCTTGACCCGCCAGGCAAGATGTGCCCCCTTGGCCCTGAGCATCGCATAGTCAGCTCGTCGGCTCTCGGTGGCCTGAACGACTTCGCCGATGTGCGCTGCGGCTGGTCGAATAAAGGTCTGGCGTTTGTATTTGATTATCCTGCTCCTAAAAAACCGCAGCCAGGACTGGTAAAGTTTAATCTCTGGATTGACACCCGTAATACAAGAAATATCCACCGTGCCACGCGCTATTGCCACCACTTCCGCCTTGAATTTGACCCGACAGTCATCATCGGTCGCCCACGAGCCGCCGATGAAACCATGGCTCCCGGCGCAGAGCTGAGCCAGATTCGAATCAATCGTGCCCTGGCTGATGCCCCCATCGCACCCCGGGAATCGATCTTCACCGACTGCCTGAAATATGGCTCGGGCGGCTTCCGGCTGGCCATTTACTTTGCCGATAAAGCCCTGACCGGCTATGACCCTGAAGTCAATTCCGTTCTCGGCCTTGCCTATCGCCTGCAACTGCCCAACAACCAACTTCAGCGATTGGGCGCAGGCATTGAATTCCCTACACCCGAAGACCCCAGCCTCTGGACAATCCTTCGGCTGGAAAAATAATCGGTTGATCGAGTCACATACTGTTGCATTCAAAGCAGTAAAGTGCTGATCATCCCGTTCGATCAATCGCTTTTCGGGTTCCTCACTCACTAGCAACAGCACCGATTCATCCTTGCAAATTGAAAGAACTCTTTTTAATTTACAAGGATGATCGCAAGACAAATCCAGAGGGAACTGGTAAAGAAATTTGTACAGTATGAAACACTTAACTTTTGTATCATCACCTTTTCAACTCCAAGCGAATATTTCAACTGCCATTACTCTTTTTTCAGCAGACCATTTTGAGCTGGTTTCATGTGTATCAGGTAATGTGATTAAAAATCACTTTGATTCTAACCATCTTACAGACCATATTAAGAGTAAAGATCGATCACATTACACAGAGAAAAAGCTTCACCACTGAACGATGAAAGTGATCTTATTTATCTTATGTTTAATATCGGCCAAATTCATCAGGTTGAATCAGGCAATTCTCTTCGAAATCTGATCATACCGATACCATTCAGATTCCACCAGTTTCATTTGTAAGCCTGCTGCTTCGGAGATTAAAACCGTAAACAAGCCAAAAAAATCTTAACCTCTACTTGACGAACCACAACTTATCTGTTCATCTGATAAGGGTGTCGATCGACACTGTCATAGTACACATGTTCAATCCCGGCAGCCAACGATACTGAATTTTCAGTGTTGTTTTGCTGTGCCAATATCAACTACGCATGAAAGGCCGATCATGTTTTTTCCCCACCGGAGAAGCCCGCGTGGCTTCACACTTATCGAACTTCTGGTGGTCATTGCGATCATCGCCGTTTTGATTTCACTGCTGTTACCGGCCGTGCAGTCGGCCCGCGAAGCAGCGCGGCGTGCCCAGTGTGGTAACAACCTCAAACAGCTTGCCCTGGGTGCAATGAATTACGAGTCTTCCCATTCCACACTTCCACCAGGCTCTTCCGGTGGCGGCATGGTCGGCAATCAGAACTTCGCTGCCCCCTGGCGCGACCCAAGTGTTGGCTCATGCTGCCCGTTTGGCCACTTCTCGTGGGCAGCCAACATTCTGCCTTTTGTGGAACAGGGTAATCTCTACAACTCTCTGAATCTCGCCGTACCGATGTATGCCTTCTCGATTCAGGAGAATTCGAACCCGAACGGCACACCCAATAAACGTGGCCCAGCCGGTAATCCTGCCAATTCCACCGGCGCGATGATGACACCCAACTCGTTCCTCTGCCCATCGTCTCAGGTGCCCACCAATGCCAACCCGCTGATGAATGAATATAAGGACTATGCCGTTAACGGTGGCACTGGTGAAGCCTGCTGTATGGAACGCAATAACGGCGTGGGCCCCAATAACGGCATCGGTGCAGTTAACTATTTCCCCAGAATTTCAGACATCCCAGACGGCACCAGCAACACGTTTCTCTACCTCGAAAAATCAAAGTTCATGAGCCAGAGCTGGCTCTTCTCCAAGGTCGGCTCAAATCACTTCCTCTTTGTCCATCACCCGTCACAGGGCTACGTCAATGCCATTATCAATGGCGGTTCCGTGCCCACCCCGCCCAATGTCACCTACTGGAATAACCGGGCTGCAGGCAGCCACCACCCGGGCGGAATTCAGGTGACGATGTGCGACGGCAGCCTGAAATTTATCAAGAACAGCATTGATTATCGCGTCTATCGTGCCCTTTTCACCAAGGCCGGCAGCGAAGTGATTTCTGCTGATGCCTATTGATTGACCAGCAAATCCGAACCGAATTGCATTTCGATTCGAGTCGATCATCACTTTTCTCAGCTTGATTCCAGTCGGTTGACCGGATTGGAATCAAGCTGATGACCTTACTACCGAATCATTCAGAGACCAGCAAAAGGAGACCGGAGAGATGTTTCGTTTTCAACGATTGGCTACAGCGATGCTTTGCTCTTTTGCAGCAATTCTCGCAAGCGGCTGCGGCGATGGCGCGCCGCCGATCGGGCTCGTCACCGGCAAAGTGAGATACAAGGGTAAGCCTGTCGCCGCGGCCACTGTTTCGTTCATGCCGACCAATGGGCGGCCAAGCTGGGGAATTACCGACGCTGAAGGTAATTATAAACTGCATTGGGATGAAGACCACGACGGCGCGGAAGTCGATCAGCATCGCGTTACCATTGCCTTTGTTCCCGGCTCGCCCGGCGAAGAAGCCGCAGAAGCGGCCGGCAAGGCCGTTATTTCCGCCGACCGCAAAGAAATCATTACCCGATACGGCAATTTTGAAACTTCAACTCTCCAGCGCGAAGTCAAACCAGGCACCCAAGTCATCGACCTCGTTCTGGATTGAAATTCACTGTTCCATTTCATTTCGAATCCCCGGGCAGATTCATCTCTGCCCTTTTTTATTTCGACAAATTAAATTCAGATCAAAAGAAATATTAAAAACTGCTTTTTTGATATTTCATTTTTCCATGTCATTTCTCAAATTTCAATTCATTTTATTCAAATTAAACTGCATCGTCTTGATTATCATCAATCATATCACTCGTTCTCTTATAATATCCTGATAATTCTATTTTCTCATCAATATCATGACTTAATTTCAATTGAATGAAGTCAATTCATCAGGACCATCGGGATATTCATTCCAAATTGACACGCACAACCTCAATAATCCGTCAGACTCCTGGGCGCAAATGCCGTGCGAAGTGCATTAAACACCGCCACCAGATCAATCACTTCCTGCATCATCGCACCGGCCACCGGCGTGATCAAACCCATCGAGGCCAGCAGCATTCCGCCAATGGAAAACAGCATCCCGCCCACCGCACTCTGCAATGCCACCCGACGAAGCCGCGCACCAATATGCAAAAGCTCATCCACTTTGCGCAGGCTGCCGTCCATAATCACCGCACCCGCTGCCTCCGACGTGATATCACTGTTCTGCCCAAAGGCCACACCCACCGTCGCCTGAGCCAGCGCCGGTGCATCATTAATGCCATCGCCCATGAAAACTGTCGGGGCCTTTGCATTCTCGGCCCGGGTGATTTCCACCTTGCCTTCTGGCGAAACGCTGGAAAAGACCTCGCGAATGCCCACCTGATCGGCCAGATACCGCACTTCGCTTTCTCGATCGCCCGAGACCAGCAAAATCCGCGTCCATCGGTGATGCGGCCGCAGGTGCTGAATAAACGATTGCCCATCGGGCCGCGGCTCATCGCGAAATAAAATCAGGGCGGCCAGCTTGTCATCCACACCCACGACACATTGCAAACCCGCCGTCTCTTCCGGCAAGGCCCCGGCATCATCCGGATGAACCTTCAGCCACTTGTTCCGGCTGGTGATCTGCACATGTCGATTGTCAACCCGGCCATTGAGCCCCTGCCCCGGCTTTTCCGAAACTTCCGCCGCTTCCGATGGCGAAAGCCGCCGTTTCTGTGCTTCGTCAAGCAAAGGCTCGGCCAGCGGATGCTTGGAATATCGCTCAAGCCCGGCGGCCAGTCGAATCACGCTATCCGTTTCAAAACCATTCATCGTCCGAATTTCCGACAGCTTCGGACGCCCGTAAGTGAGCGTACCGGTTTTATCGAAAATCGCCGTGCGGCAAGTGCTCAGTCGCTCAAGCACCGAAGGATCCTTGATGATAATCCCGCGCCTGGCGGCCAGCGAAATCGAACCAAGAATGGCTACCGGAATTGCAATTAAGAGCGGGCACGGTGTCGCCACCACCAGCACGGCGAGAAAACGTGTCGGCTCACCACTGGCAGCCCAGGCGATTAATGCAATCGAAACGGCCAGCGGCGTATAAAACGCGCCAAGCTGATCGCCCAGCCGCCGCAGCCGCGGCCGGCTCTGCTCACTTTCACGCATTACCCGCATGATTTTGGCATATCGCGAATCTTCCGCCCGCTGCTCTGCTCGAATTGTAATGGCATTTTCGCCATTAATTGCGCCTGAAATCACGGTCGCCCCTGGCGCTTTGGAAACGTGATACGGCTCACCGGTGACAAACGATTCATCCATTGTCGAATGCCCATCACTGACGACACCATCCACCGGACAGGTTTCATGCGGCAGTATGACCAGCAAAT
>JBILGL010000252.1:0-6374 GCA_044351075.1 Isosphaeraceae bacterium
ATTCTCAACAAAAAATTATCCAACTTCATGTTTGTCTGGATTATTATTGAGGTTATGATTAAGTAATATCATACCTAACCCAGCCAGATAGATCCCTAAAATCATTCAACTTTCGCCAATCGGTTGTAAGCTAACCAGTATATCCAAAATCATGGCAACCGTATCATATGTTCAATGATAAAAAATGTTTATGGCCTTTTCTATGGCAGCCTTCTGATAGCTCTGGGCTAATCCGACGCGAGGTGTTGCGTGTCGGTTCGGCAGGTCTAGTTGGTCTGAATTTGAAGCAACTTCTTGCGGCAGATCAGAGCTCGTCCATCCATGCGAGAGCCAAGAACCTGATTTTGATCTTTTTGGAAGGTGGCCCTGCACATCAGGATACTTGGGATATGAAACCCGATGCCCCCGAGCAAATCAGGGGTGAGTTTCAGCCTATCGCAACAAGCCTTCCTGGGCAACTTTTCTGTGAACATTTGCCGATGCTTTCACGTGTTGCTCATCATTTCTGCTATATCCGATCAGTACATCATTCTATCAATGATCATAATGCCGGTGCATATCAGACCTTAAGTGGACGATACCCAGTTGATAACGGTCGATTGGTAACTCGACCGGGCCCTACTGACTTCCCTTCCATTGGTTCGGTTCTGGCATTGCTGAGGCCTACTGGTCTGAATCAACCTGATTATGTGCAACTACCGGACTGGATGAGTAATAACGGATCATTCCTACCGGGTGAATTTGGAGGCTTTCTGGGTTCAAACTACGATCCATTTCTCGCAGGCGACCCGAGTTTGCCAGGATATCATGTTCCAGGAATGAGTCTGCCAGATGGGCTCAACGATAACCGCCTGGATATTCGAAAGGGACTTCTGACTCGACTTGACCAAACACTGGACAAAGTCTCACCACTTTTTGAAACGCTGGATGAGCAAAACAGAAAAGCATTTGCGATGATTTCAAGTCGGCAGGCTCGCAAAGCTTTTGATATTTCTCAAGAGACCGATGCCGTACGCGAACGCTACGGATTTGAGAGGGAAAATCTAAGAACCAAGGAAGCACGGCAGTTCGGTGGCTTACCGCATCTAGGCCAATGTTTGCTGATGGCAAGAAGGCTGATAGAAGCAGGTGTGCGAGTTGTTACGGTTTGCACAGGGGCGCGTTTCGACCAAGCATGGGATACTCATCGTCAGCATTTTCCATTGCTGAAGCGTTCTATTCTACCTATGTTTGATCGCGGATTCTCGGCACTCATTGAAGACTTGCACCAGCGTCGATTATTGGATGAAACGCTGGTGATAGCCATGGGTGAATTTGGTCGTACTCCGCGAGTGGGCCAAATTACTTCCGGAGCAGGTGCCGATGCCGGAGGACGCGATCACTGGCCGTCTTGCTACACTGTATTGATGGCGGGTGGTGGCGTGCCTGCAGGAACTTGGGTCGGATCATCTGACCGATTTGCGGCCTATCCATCACAAGACCCTGTGACTCCTCAGGATATCGCTGCAACGATTTTTCGATTATTGGGCCTGGATCATCAGACTCTCATTCATGACAAACAAGCTCGACCTTTCGAGCTTTCCACAGGCGTTCCCATCCGCCAGATCTGCGGCTGATCCGGTTATGATTCAGATGCTGCTTTGGCGTAATAATCGCGTAGTTTTATTAAATTGGCCCGATAACTTTTTGGTGATTCGCCCAACATCATCATAATAAGTTTGTCAGCCAAATTTTCCGGCTTCATGTCAGGTTCGACCAATTCATCAGGATCAATCTCGCTCATGATCCTGATTTGATGAGCAACAAAATGGTCGAAATCCGAAATCATCTTCTCTTGCTCAGCAAGAGCTTCAGAGAATCGGCCCAGCTTAAAATAGATAATTGGTAACATTCGGGGCTGAAACACAAAAATTTCTTCAGCCGGCGGAATTGCGGCATCGTGAAGTCGAGCAGATTCAACTATCTCACTGGTAAAAGGATTCGCTTCAAGGGCAAGCAAGTCAGGGGCGGCTAAGGTAGCGAGAGGATCTTTCAGCAGGCCCATCTGTTCCATCGCTATTTGCAGCAACATTTTCCAGTCGGCCATAAACAAATGTGAGACTTCAACCTGTTCTGTTAGTGTGTCGGTAATGGAACGAAATTGTTTAATCAGCTTCTCAGTCGCGTCTTTCCCGTGACCAGTCAGGCGTGTGCGTGCAGCGGCAAGCCGGAATTCAAAGATTCGCCACCGCTCAGCCCGCCAAGGAAGCTGTTGTTTTAATTTCGCGATCGTCGTTTCCCATAATTCAATCATCGCCGGATCTTTATCGAGGATTGGTCCTTCCGTCGCAAGTCCTTCGAAAATTCGCTGCTGATGTGCCCCTGCCATGCGTTCATTTGCTGACGCAGATGCATTAAGTTGATACCAAAAAAGAAGTTCGCCCAAGACCCAGTTATGCAGTAGCTCACCCTTTTCCAATCGTTCCACAGCTTCTTTGAGTCGAATTGGTGAACCAACCCAGCAAATGGATCCAGATTTATCAAGCAAAATAGCCAGTGGTGGCTCTGCACAGTGAAAACTACCAAGTATAAAATCACTGAGATTTTGTGCATTAACTGCTACCGTTTCTGAATTTAAGTCCAAAATTTCTAACGCAATACGCCAGCCAAGCTCAGCCGACCATTTTGCCATTTCCTGTTCATATTCTTCTCCATACAGTTCTTTCAGAGATGAAGCACCTCGCAGAAGAGCGATAAAATCAAACGAATCAAATTCTTGCGGCAGTGTGTTCAAAGACTCTAAATCAAGTAATTCCCATCCTGGACTGACTCCGTTCTCCATCAACATCGGAAGTATTAAAAGTCCTAATGGCCGGCCTGAAACTGGCTTTCCATAAACATTCAAGCCTTTACTGATTTGGGACTTAGATTCTTCTTTTGGTTTTCCGAGAAATTTACTGAAAAGTCCACCCGAAGTTTTTTCCGCGGTTTTGGGGATTTGCTTTTCCGCTGGCATAAGCCATTCCAGTTTCGCGGTCTGGATTGATGGGGGCTTGATGTTAAAAAGAGTAGAGAAAATATTGGGGTCAAGCATGACGGTTGGATCCAGCTCGAGGCGTTGAAGAGCCTGTTTCTGTTTGCGAGTGTTCAGATCGACAAGCAATGTCTTATTTTTGAATTGGGCGATGATCTCATCCAGTTCACCTGGATGCCCGATCCATACAATGTAGCCTTCTTCATTCACTAAAAATGCGGTCGGCACAGCCGACTCACCAGCGGCTTTAAGCCATGAATCTGCCATCAGTCCTGAATGGTCTTCAGTTCCGGGGATCGGTAGATCGACCGCAATCCGATGATTCAGTAGAGAACGCATGCGATGGACAAAATCAGTGGGAGCCTCTGGTTGTTCCTCCCAGACTGCAACGCTCAGAAAAATGATGTCGGGATGCTCCGCCTGTAGCTTCGAAATATGTGGCATCGCTTCGGCACATGGACCACACCAGCTCGCCCAAAATTCAATGATATAAGCATGGCCATGCTCGATTTTTTCCAAAGGCTCTCCCAAAAGCCAGCGTGTGATTTGAATCTCAGGTGCTTTGTCTCCAATTTGAAGGGTAATCTGATTGGTTTCGGGTCCGGCACATTTGATCCCAGCAATTGGCGGGATGCTGTCGTGATGGGTGCCATTCATAAATCGAGTCTCGGCAGAATGTGTGATGAATCGTTTTGTTGAGATTCCTGATTGGTTAGATAGAACTTATCTTTTTGCAAGTTATTAAGCAATAATAGGTACTTGTAAAATGAGTGGTATTATATAAACGAATCAGAGCGTAGTTTATGGATATTGATAAAGTGAAAATTCTTGTTTTTTTGGCTCCCCCGCAAAATCTGTGGGTGAGTTTTCGTCCAATCATCCGCTGGTATAGGACTTTCGAATTGTCGCGTAATGCATCCCGGGGTGGTTCATGGCAAGATAAGTCTTGCATACGATACCAACCTCCCAGGAGCACCCCAGGATGCGACTTCAAACAATCCTCTATCAGACCGAAAGAATCAAGGGGTTCAAGTACGGAAAAATCCGGAAGCATGAGACCGGAGATTCCTGTTACCTGAGCGTCCGGATTCTGCCACGCCGCAACTCCCGCCCGTTCTGCTCTGGATGCGGACGACGCGGGCCGGTCCACGACAAACTGCCCGACCGTCAGTTCCAGCACATTCCCATTTACGGCATCGCCGTCGTCTTTCTCTATGCCATGCGTCGCGTGAAATGCGATCGCTGCGGCGTCAAGGTTGAAATGGTTCCGTGGGGCGACGGCAAGAACCGCCTCACCACCTCCTGCCGCTGGTTTCTGGCCTCGTGGGCCAAACGCCTCAGCTGGACCGAAGTCGCCACCATTTTCCACAGCTCGTGGGACAGCGTCATGCGAGCCGTCGAGCACGCCGTCGCCTGGGGCCTCGAACACCGCGATCTTTCAGGCGTACAGGCCATCGGCATCGACGAAATCGCCTGGGCCCGGGGCCACACCTATCTGACCGTGATCTATGAGATCGGCTCGGCCGGAAGGCGGCTGCTGGCGGTCGTCGAAGACCGCAAGGAATCGAGCCTGAAGGCCGGCCTGGAAAGCCTCGGCGAGCCTGTTCTGAAACAGATCCGGTTTGTGTGCAGCGACATGTGGCGGCCCTATCTGAGCGTGATCGCAACGAGCCTGAATCAGGCCGTGCACGTGCTCGACCGGTTTCATGTGATGAAACTCTTCGGCAAGGCCCTGGACGAGATCCGGGCCGACGAGGTGAAACGACTCAAGCGGGACGGCCACGAGCCAGTGCTGACACGATCCCGCTGGTGCATTCTGAAGCGGCCGGAGAATTTGACGCCGAAACAGGACATTCGGTTGAAGGATCTGCTGACATACAATCTGAGGACCGTGAAGGGCTATTTGATGCGAGAGGACTTTCAGCAGTTCTGGGATTACCGTAGCGGCACATGGGCCGGCAAGTTCCTGGACCGCTGGATTGCGAAAGTCATGCGGACGGACCTGGAACCGTTGAAGAAAGTCGCCGATAGCCTTCGCAGCCATCGTCCGCTTTTACTCAACTGGTTTGCGGCCAAAGGTGCGATTTCGGCAGGAGCCGTGGAAGGTATGAACAACAAGCTGAAACTGGTGACAAGAAAGTCGTTCGGATTCCGCACGTCACGCGTTGCGAAACTCGCTTTGCTGCATAACCTTGGGCATCTTCCGGAACCGGATCACTTGCACAAATTCTGCTGAGGAACCGTTTTTTTGAAGTATAAAACAAACGACGTTCGAACTAAATCAATCCATGAATTAGCTCAACGACTTTGGAGAAAAGAAGATCGATACACTGCAAACAATCGTCTTATATCAGTGCTTTGTAAAATTTGTACAAATATATTTATCAATATCACTTGCACTTCGCACATTTTCTAATAAAATTCTACCAACATCTGTCAAATCAAGATTTGGAGAGGTAGTCATGCCAACCAATAGCAAGACCCTGAAAAACCAAACTAATCTTTCGCTTGCTGATTTACCTTGCTGGTCATTTTTGAGCAATCACACATTAGTAATGATGTGTCTTGTTCAAGATCCAGGTATGCGCATGCGGGACATTGCTTATAGAGTCGGAATTACTGAACGCGCGGTTCAAAGAATATTAACAGAACTCGAAGAATACAATTTTGTCACCAGACACAGAGATGGCAGACGCAACAGCTACACTATACATATGAATCACCCGATAGGTCATCCTATGACTGGGAAAAATTCTATCGCAGATTTGATGAAACTACTTGTACAACCAGATTCCTCCACTGCATTCGATAAAACCGAATTCCCAATTACTCGTGCTGCTAATGGCACTAGTTTTGGAAGGCGTCGAGGCCCAGTGGCAAGGGCAGCAGCAAGTAGCCAAAAGAGTAATGCTAAAAGATATGTCAGTACAAAAACGGAGCCTAAAAACGTTAAGAAATCCGTTGGAAGACCTGGCCGTTTGAAAAAAACCTAATCTGGTTCTTCTGATAAAAACAAAATACAGATGCGAGTTGCGTAGAACCACGTAAAGACAAACTATAAGTATTGTATACGCCTCGAGGAAAATTGGTTGGCGATATGTTAAGTTTTGTTTTCTTTTTTATCAAACTTTGAAAATAGACCTTGCTCGAGTTTTTTTACCGCAGCTCAACTGCACATCATATCGATTAAAGAAAACCATAACCATCAACACATTTTCCCTAGGTGAACATCTAACAGAATTTTGTTCTAAGCTATTTAAGCATATAGTATTAAGCCAATAGAAACAATTCTGATTTGGCAATAAACAACATCACTCTGAATAAGAAGAATCTTACTATGTAACTCTAATTCTTAGATTAT
>JBILGL010000254.1:0-6350 GCA_044351075.1 Isosphaeraceae bacterium
TGATACTTGACGGCTGCCATTGTTGATACTGCTGATGAGGTGGTGAAAAGATGCTATAGAACGAGTCCTTGATACGGCATAATTACTATCATGCAGAAATCGATGAATAGTTGGATCAAAATGAAAAATCTTGGTCGATGATACAGGTAGAATGGGAATGATTGAAAATCTTTGACTGGTTTATCTGGTTTTTTCGACCCGAATAATCGTCAGAGTTTCTCTGGTTTAATGGAGTGGGGGAAATGATCTCACAAAGGCACAAAGACACAGAGGAATAATACAGATGTAGTGCGTAGGGCGCGGTTTAACGTGCCATGTTTTGGATGGTTTGAAATGATAAATTAAGGTGTTTTAATATTTATGGTTGCGATGGGTAATGCAAATAGCGTCGTGTTATATATGAAAAATTAAAAGACCTGTCACGATAAATCGTGATCTACGACAGATGGCTTATGTAGGGCACGAATTTTCGTGCCATGTTTTTGTATTGTTTGGAATGATAAATTAAGGCCTTTTAGTAATTATGGTTGCGATGGGTAATGCAAATGGCGTCGTTTTTGAATATGAAAAATTAAAAGACCTGTCACGATAAATCGTGACCTACGACAAACCTTGGAACATACGATAAAATTGTTAACGACCATTCGTGAATTACGACAAATATAATATTGGCCGCCCAAGAGCGTCCGACTCGTTTTATTAACATCACCTTTTATCCCTCTCCGTGGCTTTGTGTCTCTGTGAGAGATAATTCATTATTCCATTTGGGCCGTCCAAGACGATTCCTGCTCGTAAAGGCAGTAAAAACAGAGAATTACAACAAGACCTGTCACGAGTAATCGTGAATTACGACAGGCAGTAGAACATACAATAAAACCTGTCACGATCAATCGTGATCTATGACAAATACAACGCATCAAGCAGTGCTATTGCTTCCGGCGATTATGGTTGCTTCAATTGATGAAAACGTGAATGCGTTTATTACTCGTTTTCATCGGTTGGGGATGGGAGGCCCGATTCTGTTTTCAGCTTACTTTTACGCCGCTTTTTCTTTGGTTTCGACGCCTTTTCGCTCCGACTTAATTCTTCATCGGCCTCGCGCGAATATTCTTCCCAGGCCAGCATCATTTCAGGTGTCGGCTCATCGGCAATCGGGTCTTGATCGATTGGATGCTCGGTTTCGTGCTTCGGCCGATTCTGTTCTTCAAAAAGCTCGGCCGATTGCTCCATCTGACTGATCATCAGATAGAGAAAATGCAGCTTAGAGCCCTGATTCTCCAGAAATTCCTGAAACAGAAAGCCACCTTCCTCAAAGTCTTCAGCACGATCCAGAATCTGATCGGCAAGATCGTGCATCAGCAGATCCCGGCCTCGCTGGAGGACCTCAACGGCCATCTGGTATCGGTTTCGCGGCTTATCCTGGTTGCATTCCATCGGGGCAATCGCCTGAAATTAAGGTCAAATTCAGCAGTGGTCGAATTGGTGCGATCTACTCTGGAGAATGATCAATTCGCAATATTCTATACAAAAGCTTCATCAATTTTCCACGAACTTTCTGCTGATCACGCAGCCTGATGCCGAAAATCAGCAGTGAATTGTCGGAAAATCATTTGGGCTGGACGCGCCTGATCCGGTGGTTATTGGTGTCGCCAATCCAGATTGTCCCATCTGCAGCCACGGCCACGCCATGCGGCCGATCAAGCTCGGCGCTGGTCGCCTGGCCGCCATCCCCTGCCCCGCCTCGCTTGCCATTGCCGGCCACGGTCGAAATCAGCCCAGTTTTTAAATCGACCCGGCGAATTTTCTGATTCTCGGTGTCAACAATATAAACCGCGGTGCCATCAGGTGATACGCAAAGCTCTTTGGGGCCGTTAAAAGTCGCCCTGGTTGCCGGCCCGCCGTCGCCGGCGTCGCCCTTGGCCGTTGTGCCGGCAATGGTGCGAATCACGCCGGTTCTGGCATCGGCCACACGCAGGCTATTGCCTTCGCGCTCAAGGATATAGACATTCCCTTCAGGCCCGACGGCCACGGCCCTTGCACCAAAGATCGACGCCTGCGCAGCTGGCCCGCCATCACCTTCATGGCGGCCACGGCCCGTGCCTGCATAAGTGCTGATTTTATTGGTGGTTGTGTCAACCGCTCGAATTCGGTGACCTCGCACATCGGCGATATAGACCATAGACTTCGGGCCACCGGGGCCGGGCCCGAGGGCAACGCCGTTGGGTTCGACCAGCCCGGCCTCGGGGGCGGGGCCACCATCGCCGGAATAGGCGGGTTTGCCATTGCCGGCGATGGTTTCGATGGTGTCAGCGACGAGATCGACGCGCCGGATGCGAAAATTCAGGCGGTCAACGATGTAAAGGTGGCGGTCGCCTTCGCTGAGCTTGATGCCGTAAGGTTCGTTGAGATCAGCCTTAAGGGCTGGGCCACCATCGCCTGAAAAGCCTTTTTTGCCGCTGCCGGCGATGGTCTCGACGGTGCCGGTGGCGGGGTCGAGGCGGCGGATGCGGTGATTAAAGGTGTCGGAAAAGAGGATGCGGCCGCGAGCGTCGATGGTGACGTCAAAAGGCTGGTCGAGCATGGCTGCTTTGGCTGGGCCACCGTCGCCTGAGAAGCCCTGCTTGCCGTTGCCGATGGGGGAATCGATCAACTGGCCGTGGGCAGAAACAAGCGAGATGAAAAAGATGGCAGAGGCCACAAGTTGCTTCAAAAACGGGCGAAGATGCATGTTCACGAGAACCTTGGCGGCAGGAAGCAGATGGAATGGGATCAGATGGATTAAAGGCTATCGTGCCAAAGCCGTGTGGAGAAATCAACCGGGCGGATGGACAAAAAAAACGCTGTGTCCAATTTTGCCTGTTTTCAACCGGGGGCAGAAAAAAAGGTGAATGATCAATAAAAATCCCTCAATGATTCGTCTATACTGATAGGGCATCTCAAAAAAAGGTTGTGCCGTGCAGGAAAACGAGGCACTGCGATGAAATTCCGAACAGAAGTCCATTTTCGCCGGATCGTTGCCGTTTTTGTCGTGGCGATAGCAACAGATTGCGATATCGTCTATGGCGATTCGCCTTTGCCCGATGGCCCGAGGCCGGCACAATCGCCTTCGTTAAAAAAAGAGGAAGTCAGCGAGAAACAGGCAGAAGATGCTGCCCAAGTGGATGATAGTAAAGCGAAAAAAGCGAGTGCCCGACTGAGCAAGTCGGAGCAGAAAAAGCAGCGAGAGGCTTGGGTTAAGCGGTATCAGGGTGCGGTGAGGAAGCTGAAAACGGCTCCGGCGGATGAAGTTGCGAAGATTGAAGAGATGATTTTGACGACGCGGGAGGCTGAGGCACTTGGGCCGATGGTTGAGGTGCTGGGGCGTGAGTCGGCCCCGATTCGGCTGCTTTTGGATCGTTCTCTGGCCGGTAATGAGTCGGAAATGGCATGGATCGCGCTGGGGGAACGACTTTTGATTGAGCCTGACCCGGAAGTGCGGCGCGGGATACTGAAATTGATTGAGAAAGAGTCGGATTCCGGGCGATCAAATCGATTGTTGACGCATGTAAAAACGGCGATTGCTGATAAAAATCCGGTGCGTGCCGGCCTTGGGGCGCAGGCTGCGGCGGATCTGGGCTGGCGGCAGATGGTGCCATCGCTCATCGACCAGCTTATGCCAGTTCGAGTGGTGCGCGGGATTTCGTGGGAGCCTGAGCCAGTGTCGTCTGGTGGGGCCGGCTTGTCTGTTGGCAGTGTCGATGGCTATGTGTTGGTGCCGGTGCCCGTGGTTGGGCCTGGTGTGGTGGCTTATGGGCAGCAGATTATACCTTATGGGAGCGGGCTATCGTTTGGTTCGCCGGGCGGATCGGTGCCGAAATTAAAGCCGGTGATGCGGGCTGGGCCGCAGGCATTTCCGAATCCGGCGGTGCAGCAGGCTTTGGTTGAGCTGAGCGGCGTTGATTTCGGATATGATATGATGCTCTGGCGAAACTGGCTGAAGCAGTCGTTCCGGCTGGATGATCAGCCACGAAAACGAGTGCTTGTGCCTTGATCCCAAGAAATGGTCGGGATGGGTATTGTGGCGAGAAATGAAGATCTGCCATGAGTGAACTGGAAACAGAAAATGACGCCTGGCGACAGCTTCGCAGTTATCTGGAATCGCTGAAGCGGGCCGGGCTGGTGGATCTGCCTGTGGGTGAGTGGTCGGGTGAGGTGGCTGCCGGGATGGCCCTGGAAGATTCTCAGGCTCGTTCGGTGCCCGATGTGACGGAATTGCCGTCAGACAGGGTTTTTGAAAGGCCGCGCGAGACTGCCGAGCCAAAAACGGCGAAGCATGAACCGATTTTGAAAAATCAGTATGGACCGAAATCAGATCAAGGTCAGAAGACAAATAGCGAACAGCGCTCGTCAGAGTATTTGATTCCGGGGGTGAAACCGCCGGAAGTTCCAGTGCGGCGAACGCCTCAGCCTGATGCATCGCGACACTACCACTCGATTACCTCGATGTTTGACAAGAATAGAAAAATGTACGATTCGCCTGTCATTCCTGCTGAAAAACGTCTGCCGATCCTCAATCAGATGTCTGAAGAGGTGGCGGCCTGTACGCGATGCGCCCATTTGGCTGCGACACGCACGCAGACTGTTTTTTCGGATGGCGATTGCAATGCCCGGCTGATGTTTATCGGCGAAGCGCCAGGGGCTGATGAAGACCAGCAGGGCAAGCCTTTTGTGGGCCGGGCGGGGCAATTGCTTACGGATATGATTACGCGCGGAATGGGGCTTGACAGGCAGTCGGTTTACATCGCCAATGTGCTGAAATGCAGGCCGCCGGAGAATCGGACACCGGTCGAGTCGGAAATGGAAAATTGCTTTGGTTTTCTGGACCGTCAAATTGAAATTGTGCGGCCGGAGTATATCTGCCTGCTTGGTAAGACGGCTGTCACAGCAATATTGCAGACGGCCCTGCCGATGAAAAACCTGCGGCTGAGGTGGCATCGATACAAGGATATTCCGGTCATGGTGACATATCATCCGGCGTATCTTCTGCGAAATCCGCCTGCCAAAAAAGATACGTGGGATGATTTGAAATTCCTGATGGCTGAAATGGGCTTGAAACCGCCTGGATAAAAGTGTTTTTACTGTTTGGATTTCATTTCTTTCGTCGTCATTGATGAAAGGAGATGCAATTTCATTTGACGGTGTAATTGATTGCATTTTTAGCTGCATGATTTGAGTGAGATTTTCATGAAAAATCAAATCATAAGTTTTAAGTAAAATAATCAGTTGAAAATGATCTGATTTCTTTTGTGAGAGTATGACAAAAAATGGTGGATTTGTAAATTCATGAGACGCTGGCAATTAGCCTTTTGTTTCGTTATCATGACGACTTATCGGCAATAAAAAATGCTGGATAGCCTGCTTTTGAAAATACCCGGTCGAGACAGGGAATGCTGAAGATGAGTACGTCCGTTGCAACCAGCGACTCTGAAGCGGAAAACGTCATTCTGCAGGCGATTTCTGGCCAGATAGACTGCGGGGTGAAGATAAACGCTTATCTCGAAGCGGCGACTGCCCGGGCCAAAGCTGAACGAACGGCCGAAACAACAATTTCTGCGGCATTGGCAAATGCTGAAAACGACTACCAGAAGACGATCGCCGGGATCACGAAAAAAGCTGCCCAATTTCAGGCTGAGATTGGTGAAGAAGAGAAAAACAGGCTGGCGGAAGTCAATGCGCGGCTTGAGTCGCGATTGAGTGAGCTTGAGACCGGCGTCGCGGCACGACTCAAGGAGAGTCGGAGCCGATTGATGGAAAAGCTGCGGGGCTTTGAAAAAGAGCGTGATGAGAAGATCTGGCACGCATCAACAGCGGCTGATGGGCGTCGAAATGCAATTGAGACGGAATTTAACGGCCTGAGGCGCACCAAAAATGAAATGACGGCCCGGCTTGAGCAACTGGCTGCCCAGTGGCAGGCGGCGGGGGTGGTGTGGCCCGATGCGGAAACGCCACGGGCGAGTCGTGTAACAGATAAGAAAACGGTCTTGATTTTCGGCTCGATTGAAGATTCGCCGGATCTTCAGCCGCTGGAAAATGGCCTGAAATCGCTGGAGCATCAGGGGCGTCGGCTCGTCCGGTTTCTGCCGCGTCTGCTATTCAAGCTGCCTTTGATTATTGTCTGGGCGGCGGTTGGTGGCGGGGCTGGTTTTCTGGCTGGGATTAATCCAGTTGCCCCAGCGGCGGGCCTTGGGGTTCTGGCAATCATGGGGCATGTGCTGGGCAGGCTGGCCTTCAAAAAGAAGGCGATGGTGGCTGTCGCGGCATGGGAAGAATTTCAGGCGGAGCTTGATTCACTGGATGATAAGCTGCTGCAT
>JBILGL010000253.1:0-6350 GCA_044351075.1 Isosphaeraceae bacterium
TTTTCCTTTCGTTGCAGGATATTAGAATGAGGGAACTGTAATGGTGGCGTCGAAAACGACATGCAGCTTCCCGGTTGGATCAAGCAGCATCTTACGTCATCAAGCCTGAGAACTCCAGCATCTGGACGAAACGATTGCAGAAGATTGTTCGCTTTGACCAGCTCGTCGCTCAGAATCTGGCTGCGCTCTGCCTGCTTCCCGGCAATTTGCCCGGCCGGGTGATCGAGATAAACTCGTTACCGCTGCGTAGAAAACTGAGAGGCTTCGCTTCAGGCCGAGAGGAAATGACGGAGGCCTCGCACCTTTTTGCAGGGCTGGCTTATGCCGAACCTGATCGACTGATTGAAACCAATCAGGATAAAATTATTGATTTAAAACACTTAAGCAGGCTTCGGCGGACTTGGAATGACCCAACTTTGCGGCAGCAATGGGCGATCACGCAGGCGGTAAGACTTTTAGGCGCGATTGAAAGAGCGGCAGAAGCTTCGGAGTTTGCATCAGTGTGGATCACCGAGGGGCTTGATTTCGTGAAGATCAGCGAGCTTCTGGCAGTTCCCGACGATCATCTGATGATCGGCTTTCTGGCCGTTAATTCCATAGAGCCAGAAAGTGCCGAAGATCTATTTCGAAGTAAATTGATTGATTTTGATGGGTTTATGGGGAATCGTCCTTCCTGATCCTGATTGTCGGTAAAACAGCGAATAATCAAGCTTCTCATTAAACTCAATACAGAGAGAAAACCTGAGTTGAAACGACCTTTAGGAATTTTCCCAGTCCACATCACTAAAAACAATACTAACCCGAAGTGCTGGAGAGGAATAAGAAATCAGACAGATTGCTCAGAATAATTCCCTCGCTTGCGCTCATTGAAGTTGCACTTTTAGATGAATCTGTTTTCTTTGCGGCTCGAGAGGAGCCGTCTATGAATAGATATGGCCTCCGGCCATAGATAAGAACAGGCTTTGTATTATTGGGCTCCGGAGGAGCCGTCTATGAATAGATATGGCCTCTGGCCATACAGATCACCTATCTTTTTATTGATTTTCATTAATGATTCAAATTGCAGCAAATCCCGGGTGTTTAGCAGCTCGACAATACAAAATCGCAACTTCAAAGCTAGCGATTTGGGTTAGCCTGCTGTCGTGGAATTGCGGCCAAAAAGCAGCAAAGAGAAAGAAATATCCGGTTTTCTGAATGAACGGAGTTTAGAACGATTGAATCAGATGCTCGAAACTGTTTTCGCATTGCCATTTACGACGATGTAAAGAAACAGTTAAAATGAAATGTGGGAAGGAGAAAATGACAATGAGTCATGTGGAAGAGCTTCAACAGCAGTTTGAAAATTTGACCAGCGATGATTTCACCAAGTTGAGAGAATGGTTTCTCAAACTCGAAGAAGAGCGGTGGGATAAGCAGATCAGCAAGGATTACAAGTCAGGTAAATTCGATAAACTCATTGATAAAGCGAGATCGGAATTGGCCAGCGGCAAGGCTACCGAACTGTGAAGCATTACGCATCAACAGATTTTTGGGTGATGTACCAAGAATTACCAATGTTGCTTAAACAAAATCCACGTCATCCTTCTTTGAAGCTCAAGCGAATTGCTGCGCTTTGGTCTGTTCGAGTCGGTATTGACTATCGTGCCTTGGGAATCGACACGCCGGAGGTAATACAGTGGATTTGGATCGGAAGTCATGCAGACTACGATCAATTCCTGCTTTGAGTGTTTTTTTGAATGAGCGGCCTATAGCTTGAGTTGACGGTGATGTGTAGGATAGGATTCCATGCCGGACTTGAATCCTACCTCTATCCGGCCATACCAAAACATCATCAAATCAGCAGAGTCAGGGATTACCTCAGAGACTTGCTATCGTAAATCAGAGGATCGATCGATGAGCGGACGGAGTATGATCATGCGTAGTTTTGCCCCTTTAGCCATGCTGGGCTTGATGGCAATTGCTTCAGTGGCACAGGTCGCCACCAAGAATTCGGCGACCGAGCCGGCACCCCGGCCTGACAAGGGCTGGCAGGATCGACATGCCCGTTTTGTGGAGCGTATCAAGAAGGGTGATGTCGATCTGCTTTTCATCGGCGACTCCATCACGCAGGGCTGGGAAGGCGCTGGGAAAGCAGTCTGGGCCGAAGAATTCGAATCAAAGAAAGCTGTTAATCTCGGTATTGGCGGAGACCGCACCCAGCACGTTCTCTGGCGGCTTGATAATGGCGAGATTGACGGCATCAGCCCGAAAGCCGCCGTGGTGATGATTGGTACAAACAACCTTGGCGCAAACACGAATGAAGAAATCGTGGCGGGAATTTCCGCGATTGTGAAGAAGCTCAACGACAAGCTGCCGAAGACCAAAGTGCTGCTGCTTGGCATTTTCCCCAGGGCAGAAAAGGCAGATCACCCGCTGCGTGCACGCATCAAGGCGATTAATGCCGAGATCAGCAAGCTGGAAAACGATAAAACCGTGTTTTACACGAATTTCGGCAACCGTTTTCTGGCCGAGGATGGCAGCCTGCCCAAGGCCGTTATGCCAGATTTTCTGCATCTTTCCAGCGATGCCTACCGCACATGGGCCGATGCCATTGAAGGCGACCTCGAAGGTCTTCTGAGCAGCAAGTAACTTCTGAAGAAACAACAAAAAAATAAACACCGATCGGTAATGGTTTTAAATTAAAGCCATTACTTGATCGGTGTTCTCATAAGCGGGAGCATATGGGTCATTGACCGAAGTCCCTGACCTTGCTGGTTGATCAATCCCTGATCAGAATCCGGACATCTCGTCCAGAAGACGATCAAGAGCGATTTCAAGTTTCTCGGGTGTTTCATAAACACCCTGAGCGATCTGCTGGCGAATCGCCGCAACACGCTCATGACGAATGTCAGGCAGGCTTTCAATGCCTTCCAGCATCCGACCAATCGAACTGATCTCGACTTGATCCTGGGGTGCGCTGACACCAACAGAAGAACCCGATTCAACGGTATAAGCCGCCAGTCGGGGATAAATTGGTTGGGCACCACCAGTACCATTTAAGCCATGGATTTCCATCGTTGGACCCCCCTCTCATAGTTGCAAGCAAGCGGTGACTTTAGGTCCGCCAGCTCGGGACCTTATCCGACGGGAACCTCCGGGAACCGTAGCCCGCGGAGCCTCCGAGCCACCTTCCCAACACGGGTCGGCAGCAGGAGCCGAATAAGCCTAAGTCTGTCACGTGCTCCTCCGTGTCAAATCCTTCATTAGTATCGGATGTGAAACGGTGCCGACTTTAACGACATCCTGAAATTTTCCAAAATATTTTTGAAAAAATTCTCTCAAGTTCCTAAGTTCAATTAGAATCTTAATTTGCATGACTGACTCCCGGTGCTTTTGATTTATTTCGTGATTCGTTACTGTCACAGAACAAGAATTCTCTGCTAATGCAGGCTTTTGATTTAACGCCTTAAGCCTTGTCGCCCGGGATTCATGGAAGCGGGCTGCAGGCCATCTGCCATCTTGGACATCGTCTGATTCAGCTTCTCTGACATTCCCGCCGCCCGGGCATAAAGCTGATCAATCGCCTGCGCTTCCTCCTGCGTTCTGGCTGAAGCGCGTAAGGTTTCCAGGGTCTTGACTGTATCGTGCAGCTCTTTGGCACCGACAATCACCGCCTGGGCTGAATCAAAATAGGCATGTGCCTGAACATCGGCTGCCGTTGGTTTATAGAAAGGGCTGAGATAGAAGGGGTTAGAATAGATTTTCTGAACGAGTTTATCGCCCCATTCCGTCGCATCCTTCACATTTGAAGCCGTTCGTTCAATATTTGCCTTTGATTTATTAAGAGTATCAATTCCCTGCGAGGTAAGCACTTCGGTGTTGTAAAGCACCCGGTCAGCCCGGATCCGCGTATTTTCCAGATTGGTGATCGTTTTTGCGATATTGGGCCGCTGTTCTGCCAGTAATTGATCGGCATTGAGCATGATGCCACGAGCCCCGGCCACGGCTTCCCGCACATCAGGCCCTGATTCAGTCAAAAGCGTATCGGCAGTGGCGACGAAGTGATCGACTTTTTTCAGCGATGCATCGACCTGTGGAATAATCGTTTGCAGCTTGCCGATTGTCTGGTTGATCTGCGCCACGGTCGTTTCTACATTCGGGCGAACCGATTGAGACGTCGCTTTCAGGCCATTGGTGGTTTCTTCCAGCGCGGCAACGGTTGACTGCACCCTTGGCAACACTTCATCCATGGTCTTGCGGACTTCAGCAATCATGTGGCTGATGTTGTTTCGTTCGCCAGGGCCCAGGCCAACTTGTTCCAGAATCGGGTCGAAAAGGCTTGTCTCCGTTCCCACAACGACTTGCCCAGCCACTAGCTCCATCTTCGAATTTCCAGAGCTGATAATATTCAGCATCGTCTGGCCAGTGAGGGTTGATTTGATCGCTATCTTTACATCCTGCTTGAGTTTGGAAGCGAGACTCTCAGGAATTGTCATGCGCACACGGGCTTTGAGTGTGCCATCGATTTCGACCAGATCCACACCTTCAACCCGCCCGCTCGTCAGACCGGCAATTTGCACGGCCGAGCCGACGCGCACCCCCTGCCCGTCTTTAAAAATAACGTCGATTGTACGGCGCTGGGCCAAAAAGCCCGGGCCACCAACGGCCATGGCCACCAGGCCAACCATGCCCCCGAGACATGCCAGAACCAACAGACCGACAAGTATTTCCTGCGTTGAGCTTCGTTTCATTCCACGATTCCTGAAAGTTCCGCCAACGACTCTGTAAAATATTCTTTAGTCATGACTTGTGAATTTTTTTATCGAGGAATTGGTGGCTCAAGCACCGTCCGGCCAAACGGGGCACCACCAAGAAACATGAACGTAAACCAGGCTGAATTTGCCAGAAGGATGGCGAACATGCTCAGGCAAGCGGCCCGCCACATGGAGACAGCCAGATCGGCAGCGTGACCCTCAGGCTTTCTCAAGCCCTCATAGCAGGCGATCATCGCCGGCAGCCCGCAAAAGATCAGGCCCTTGACCACGATACCCACAAGATCTCTGGCCCAGAGCATTTCAGAAAAGTGATAGAGGAACCAGACGGTCGGAACGTCGAGCACCGAACGGCTGACCACAAGGCCGGCAATCAGGCCGGCCACGCAGCCGATAAAGCCGAGGACGGGACCGGCCAGGGCTGTTCCTGCCACACGGGCAAGGGTCAGTCGTGCAAAATTTGGTTCAAGGGTTGGCATGTGGCCGCGGGCTGCATCGCGATCCAGTGCCCTGCGATCAGGAACCTGATCCAGTTTTGATCGGTTAAGTCTCAATTCTGCAAGAGTATGTGTGCAGACCAGCCCAGCCACAACAATCGCAGACATCTGGCTGCCGACATTCCGGAAAAGACCGACACCGACGACCGGGCCGACGGCATCGAGAAAAATGGCTCCGTGGAACGCCTGAAGAGCCAGAAAGCCACCCATGCCGATATGCAGCAGAATGACCAGTGGCATGCCCCAGATGACGACCCAGACCATTTGCAGGAATGTTGCGGTGACGATCTTCATCTCGCCGGCCCTGGCGGGCCTGACGAGTGAGGCGAGGCTATTGAGGAAAAGAGTGCCAAAGCCGCCACACCAGAAGATCGTTTGCACAGAGAACCAGCCTGCCAATCGGAAGGGATTGATCGTGTCAGGCCAGTTAGCTGTGAGAGAGCGTTCAACCATTTTGAAACTCGTGATGCATCATCGTTGTTTTTTCGCCAATCAGTTTCGGCCAAAGAGCCGCTGAAATGGCCCGTGTTTCTTGAGGTAAGTTGCTTCAGAAACTGGCCTTGGGCTCTTGTTTGATTGTCTGGTCTGGGGCGATGCCTGAGGGCTTGCCTGCGGCCTGCCGGCAAACATGCGGCCATTGTTTGTGCTGGCCCACCAGGTTTTCCAGCGCTGGACGGCTGATGCCAGTTCGTCGCCCTCAATATAGGGCTGATATCCGAAGTTTTGGCCTGTTCGGCGTTTAAGTGCTTCATGGCTGGCCAGCCTGACGACCGGATCATCGTCAGAAAGTCGATCAATCAGCACAGGTATGGCCACGGCATCAGGCTCGCTCTGGCCATAAGCCACAGCTCTGGCACGATTGATCGCCGTGGGGTCGTTCATGCTCAGAAAGCTTTTTGGGGCCATGGAGCAGCCCGATAGGAAAAGTGCAGAAAGAAAAATGAATATTTGAGAAGGACTCGCCGGCAAATCGCGCCGGGAATGATGGCTGGAACAAAATTGAGAGACGACCTGCCGTTCCATGGCGTTGTTCCTTTATGGCCATGCTCCGATCCCTGGAGCAATCCAGCGTAAGTTATAAAACAGACACTGGTTGGCGCGG
>JBILGL010000017.1:0-19374 GCA_044351075.1 Isosphaeraceae bacterium
ACATCTCAGAGGAGGAAGCCCTTCGCCAGCAGGAGCGGATGGCCAAGGGCAAGTTTGATCTGAACGATTTTCGTAATCAGATCATTCAGATGAAAAAGATGGGGCCGGTGAAGGACCTGCTGGGCAAAATTCCTGGCATGAATCAGATGGCTGGCCAGCTTGACGGGATGGATGCCGACCGCGAAGTGCGGCGTATTCAGGGGATCATCGATTCGATGACTCCGAGCGAGCGTTCCAATCCGGCCCTGCTCGACATATCCCGGCGTCGGCGCGTTGCGGCAGGAGCGGGGGTTGAGCCGGCAGATGTTTCGAGCCTGATCAAGCAATTTGAAGGCATGGCTGCTTTCATCAAGCAGATGTCGCAGATGTCGATGATGGATCGGATTCGGATGATCACCGGCATGGGCAAGGGCGGGATGATGAATCCGGCTGCGATGCTGGGGGGCATGAAGGGTTCGACCGGAAAGCGATTGAGCCCAAAGGAAAAAGAGAAGCTTCGCAAAGATCGTGAGAAGGCGGAGCGGAAGAAGCGGCGCGACATGAAGGAAAATCGAGGTGGCACGTCGACACCGTGAAAATGAAGCTGGCGGCCCTTTGTGCCGATTGAATTGATGCCGATTGGTATTGATTCTGATCGGTGGTTGGTGATCAGGCCCATCGAGTGCTCCCTGAAGTGGGGAACGTAGCGGCCTGAGGGATTTATAGAGAGGAAGTATCAGCATGGTACGGATTCGGATGAAGGCGATGGGTCGGTTGCACCGGCCATTTTTTCGGATTTGCGTGATGGACGCCAAGACGCCGCGTGATGGTCGCATCATTGAAGAGCTTGGCTATTATGATCCCTTGGTTCGCGATGCCGAAGCCCGCGAAGTGCTGAACAAGGAACGAGCTGCTTACTGGCTTTCGTGTGGCGCCCAGCCCACGGAGAAAGTCGCCGTTATCCTGAAGCGCCATGGCGTGAGCAACCCGGCTGCGAAGAAGTCCTGAATCAGCATCCGTTGGTCGTCAGCGTTGTTGGCCTGAATGGTATTGGGGATTGGCATGTTTGACTCGCCCAATCCTGAATTACAACCGACAGAGCCGTTACGATTTGACGTTCTGACGCTTTTTCCCGGGCTTTTTGAAGGCTTCCTGTCGGAATCAATTCTGGGCAGGGCCATCAAAAACCGGTTGATTGATGTTCGACTCTGGGACTTGCGCCGATGGGCGGTCAACAAGTTCGGCCAGGTGGATGATCGCCCTTATGGCGGTGGACCTGGAATGTTGATCATGGCCCCACCTGTGGTGGAGGCTGTGGAAGCGATTCAAGCCGACGACCCGACCCCGGCCCACGTGGTGCTGATGGCACCGGCTGGAGCCAGATTTCATCAGTCAAAAGCGAGGACATTGCTTGAAAAACGGCGAATCTTATTGATCTGCGGCCGTTATGAAGGCTTTGACCAGCGGGCGATCGAGATACTTCAGCCTGAATTGATATCAATTGGCGATTATGTGCTCTCGGGTGGCGAGGTGCCTTCCATGGTGGTGATCGATACAGTCATGCGACTTGTGCCCGGCGTGCTGGGTGATGAAGCGAGTGCAGACGATGAATCTTTTCATGATGATCGCGACCTGGTGGAATATCCTCACTACACCCGTCCCCGTGAATACCGTGGACTGACTGTTCCCGAGGTCCTTCTGGGCGGCAATCACGCCCGGATTGCTCAATGGCGGGAAAGTCAGCGAAAAGAGCGTGATAACTAACGAGTTCATTAAAGAGAAGGGCTCGGCGAAATCTGCCCCAGCCCGAGATTAGCAAAAGGAGAGATATTTCCATGCAAAATGCACTGATGGCGAAAGTGGAACAGTTAAGCATGCGTGAGACGGTGCCCAACTTTGAAGTGGGCGATACCGTTGATGTGCATGTGCGAATTCTGGAAGGCGATAAGGAACGCATTCAGATTTTTAACGGCGTTGTGATTGGCCGCAGTGGTTCGGGCACACGTGAAATGTTCACCGTGCGGCGAATTGTTGCCGGCGAAGGTGTTGAGCGTAAATTCCCGCTCCATAGCCCGCGCATTGCCGACATTACGGTCAAGCGTTCTGGCCGCGTGCGTCGCGCCAAACTCAACTATCTGCGGAACCGGACTGGCAAGGCCGTTCGTCTGCGTGAACGCTTCCCGACCGGCAAGGTCAAGGCCGATCTGGCTGCCGCCAAGGCCGAACGTAAATCAGCCAAGCGGGCCAAGAAGGCTGAATCAGCCTCTTAATTGGCCTGAGAACGTGTCAATTTGAATAAGGGTGGGCCTGCAAATGGCCCACCTTTTTCTATTGCGTTAATGAATTTCAGGACGAAAGTCTGAAATGCCTGTCGGGATTCAACCTCGTATGGTTTGAGATCATGCCCGCTGGGCTTTATAATAGTGTAAAGTCGTTGGTGTCTGTGTTGATACCTGCGTAGCGATGCTATCTGAAAAACTCATGTAAGGATATACAGGCAGAATGTTTACCGACCCGCCTCGTCTTGTGGAACGCATCGCCCGCCGGTTTGACGAAACGGCCTTGATCGACACCTTCAGCCTCATTCGCCCAGGCCTTGATTCTGCCGGCACTCTAGCGGGTCTGATGCAATATCCTGCACTATTAGCAGAGATGAAGTCTGTCGGCCTGCCTGACGGTGCCTTCCTTGCAGAAAAATCGCCGGAAGAACAGGTGACAGCTGCCCTGCCCTACCTGGAAAAAGTAAAAAATACTTCCACTGGCTGGCGATTTTTTCGAATCTTGAATGACCTTTTTGATTTTACAGAGAAAGTGATCAGACCTGAGAGCGTCAAGTCGCTGGCCGACCAGGTTGCCGCCCGCACCGCCCAGCCCAACTGGGCAGCCGAAGTGCTATCCGAACGCGCCCACATTGCCGCTCTGGCCACGTCATTGAATCATGCCAATCCGGCAGATGCCGGGCTGGGTGTGAGGGTTCATTATTATCTGGATGCTGGTGAAATATTGGCCAGGCCAAAATTAGAAGGCAAAAAGGCGTTACAGAAGTCGTACATCGAACATCTGGCGAAAATTCTGGGCGGAACCAGTCGTGAACATGGCCAGCTTGTCAAACGAGTCCACGCCTGGCTTGCTGCTGCATATTCAGGTCAGGCAAGCTTTTCGTCGCTTCGCCTGCCGATGCGATTTTCATTTAAGCCCCCTGAAGAGGATGCGATCAACCATCTTCTGGATCGGGCGGACGGCGATGTGCTGCTGACTGCTGAAGAAACGGACGCCGTGATTCACGCCGTTGCCTGGGCAATTCTGGCGTGGCACCATGATAATGGCAAAACCGTGCAGGTGATCACCACCGGTCATTCGCCATTTCAGCCGACGACCTGCCCGGCGGCGATTGCCAAGTTTTTCGCGAATTTCCCAAGGGCACAATTTGTAATTATGCCCGGGATTGGCGAGATGTCCCAGCGATTCAGCGAAATAGCGGCCCGATCTGGCAATGTTGCAGTGGCCGGGTTTGGCTCTGGCGGATTTGTGGCCGACCTGATCGCCCGCGAGCTTTCTCTTCGATTTCAGACGGTACCAGGCGGGAAACTGGCTGGCTGCCAGTCACATGCCTCGAATGTGGAATGGACATACGGCAACATTCAGGTGCTCAGACGAGGCATTTCCCGGTCGCTTGCGACTCTGATCGAGGATGACTACATCCACGAAAACGACGTGACGGGCATTCTGGCTCAGGTTCTCAATCATTCGCCAAAGGCACTGTATCAGCTTGCCTGAAACAGCGAAATTGATAAACAATTGATCAATGACCCCTGCCAAAACAGGGGAGAAAAAGCAGAAAAAAATGGCCGAACCACTGCATATTGTTCATTATCCGCACCCTGTGCTGCGTACGCCCAGCAAGCCACTGGAGCGTATTGACGACCACTTCAAGGCAACAATTGGCGGAATGTTTGAGCTGATGTATGCTGCCAGAGGCATTGGCCTGGCGGCAAATCAGGTCGGCCTGCCGTTTCGCTTTTTTATCCTGAATTTAACGGCCGATCCGGAAAAAAAAGAAGAAGAGCAGGTCTATATTAATCCGGAGATTGTCAAGAGACATTCGACAAGTGAATATGAAGAAGGCTGCTTGAGTCTTCCATCGCTTTATGCAGAAATCAGACGGCCGAAACGAATCAGGGTACGGTTTTTTAACCTGAAGGGTGAGCTGGTTGAGCTTGATGCCGAGGGCCTGCATGCCCGGGCGATCCAGCATGAGATGGATCATCTTGACGGCAAGCTATTTATTGATCATCTGGGAATGCTGACGCGGGCGACTCTGGCCAAGCAGATTAAGAAATTTGAAATCGTTTTCGACGAGGCTCAGAAGGCTGGTACACTTGCTGCGACTTCAATCTTGCAGGCTGAGATTGATGCCCTGAAAAGTGCTGCCGGCGTGCCGGCCCCTGTTTTGCCGCCTCGATTGCCAGTTGCGGCCGAAAGGCCCTCGGGCGCGAGAGAGGCAGAAGTCTGATTCTTATACGATGGCAGACTTTCCCCCACCTCTCGCCGATGTTCGCCGTGCTCGCCTGGTCTTTCTGGGCACTAAGGATTTTGCACTGCCGTCGTTTGAATGCCTATGTGAGTCTGGCTTCAATGTGCTGGCTTTGATCACTCAACCTGATCGGCCTCAGGGCCGCAGGCAGGAGATCATTCCGGCCAGAATTCGGCTGGCGGCTGAAAAAAGAGGGATAACGGTTTATCAGCCTGAGGATCTCAATGCCCCGGAAGGGCTTGATCTGCTGCATTCACTTCAGCCTGACCTGCTCGTGACCGTTGCTTATGGACAGATTTTGAAACCTGCCACGCTAGCTACTGCGACATTTGGCGGAGTGAATCTCCATGGCTCACTTTTGCCGAAATACCGTGGTGCGGCACCGGTTGCCCGCGCTCTGCAGTCGGGTGACGCTGAAACTGGCGTTACAGTTATTCAGATGTCGCCCCAGGTTGATGCCGGTGGAATTCTGGCCACCTGGGCAACACCGATTGGCCCTGATGAAACCGCTGCCACACTTGAATCGAGGCTGGGTGAAGCGGGGGCTTCGGTACTTGCTACAGCGATCACAGATTTTCTTGAAGGCCGACTGAAACCAAGTATTCAGGATAAATCAAAGGCCACAAGGGCCCCGAAGCTGGCGAAGGAAGAGTCAACCGTCGATTGGTCAAAGCCTGCAGCGGTGGTGGACTGCTTCATCAGGGCGATGAATCCGTGGCCTCTGGCCAGATCGCAGTATGTGCCGCAGGATGGGCGACCATCGACAACAGTCATTTTTCATTTATCTGGTAAAGTGGCGGCCGCTGATTCTGTATTGGCCGAGCCTGGGACAGTGGTTGCGGTGAATAAGAGCGGAATTGAGGTCGCCTGTGGCGATGGAATTGCCGTTTTGTTAAAAATAATTCAAACGGAAGGGCGAAAGCCGCTTTCGGCATTGGAATGGGCCCGCGGCAGCCGAGTGACGCCGGGTGATCGTTTTTGACGTATTGAAACCGAAAAGGAATGCTGATCATGCTTCGAAGAACATTTTTCCTGACGATTTGCCTGGTGATTTCAGGCTTCAGCTCGTGCCTTTACGCGCAGGATGCTGCCAAGCCGACACACACAAATGACGACTTGAAAACCGTGAAAGCCAATGTCTCGAGTGGTAAGGCTGTTTTGCTGGACGTGCGCGAACAGGCCGAGTGGGATAATGGCCACCTCAAGGATGCCAAATTCCTGCCCATGAGCGAGCTGACCAAGAGCAAGGGCGAATCATTTCTGAAGCTGAATATTGATAAGAAGAAAGTTGTTTATACGCACTGTGGCGCTGGTGCCCGGGCCCTGCGTGCAGCAGCTATGCTGAAAGAAAAGGGTTATGATGTGCGGGCACTGAAGCCAGGTTTTTCGGATCTGCTGGATGCCGGATTTCCTGAAGCGAAATAATTCCTTCAATTGATTTCAGGATTTGAACCGGGGCAGTTTTCACACTGCCCTTTTTTGTTATCAAATAAAGATGAAGATTTTATAAATGTTTGATGAACTTTCCATTGGATGTAGTTTGTTCAATATGTTGCAAAATATGAATTCATGGTGATTTATATCTGATATTTCAGTTTCATGTTTATTCAGTTTTCACAAATCACGCAAATCAGCCTGATTGACTCCCGAGTGGATGAAATGCATGATTTAGATAGTAAGTCGCAGCTTCATAATGATTTATGGAGTATGCATGAAGATTTCAAGAAGAATTGATGAAGGAGCTGTCGTGAGCAATCGTCGCAAGGGCTTTACACTCATTGAATTGCTTGTTGTTATTGCCATTATTGCAGTTTTGATCAGCCTTTTGTTGCCGGCAGTACAGTCTGCCCGAGAGGCGGCGAGGCGTGCCCAGTGTGTTAACAACCTGAAGCAGATGGGCCTTGCTTTTCATAATTATGAGAGTTCGGTCGGCGGCTTCCCAATGCAGACGATTGTCGTTCCTGCCCCAACCGGAGCTCCCGGCACATGGCTGTTTGAATCATCATGGAGTGCATTTGCGAGAAGTGCTCCATTTATTGAACAAAACGCATTCTATGCCTCAATCAATTTCTCACTAACATACAGTGCCCGGCCCAACACGACTGTTGCAAATATGCCGCTGGCATTTTTGTTTTGCCCCAGTGATCCGGGTTCCAAGATAGATGATTCCTCACTTGGTGGAACTGGTTATGCAACAACGAGTTATGGTGTTTCAAACGGTGACTGGTATGTGCACAGTACAAACTGGGGTGCTACAAACAGTGTCGGGCCAATGAATCGTTCTTTGTTCGGACCCAATTATTCCCGTTCGATCTCAATGGTTTCCGATGGTTTGAGTAACACAATTATGGCCTCTGAGGGGCTGATTGGTCATTCACAGTTTCGTAGCTGTATGGGAACGGGCACATCTCCAACGGCTGCGGGCACAGGCTCTTTCACACCAACAAACGTACCAGCTCCGGGTAGTGCTTCAGCCCAGGCCCTGGCTTCGTTGGTTGCATCCTGCGGCACAGCGAGTGGTAAGGTCAAGGCTGGTGGCCCGCTTGGTCATACACGCTGGACAAACGGTGGTGTGTATTATTCGGGTATGACGACAGCCATGACACCGAACCATAATGTAAGAGCCATGAGTCGGGCGACCGGTTTTTCGAATGCCGGCAGAATGGTTCGGGTAGATTGGGACTCAGTCGATGAAAACGATGGCGGGCCGACATATATGTCGCTTGCTGCAACCAGCAATCACCCCGGTGGTGTGAACGTGCTTTTCGCTGATGGCAGCGTGAAATTTATCAAAGACACAGTCAATGCTTCAACCTGGCGGGCTCTTGGCACAATTGCCGGCGGCGAAGTGATTTCGGCTGATTCTTATTGATTGCCGAAAAATTCTTTTAATCACCAGATGACCTTGAATGGCTCCGACACAGTACGGGGCCATTTTTCTTAATGGATTTTCTCAAATGAATCGCATTTCTGCTTTGCTTCTCGTCATGCCGGTTTGCATCTTGCTGACAATTGGCTGTAATTCGCCTACGCCCGAGGCTTCAAAAAATCAAATGACTCTGCCAGTGAAAGGCAAAGTGTTGCTCAAAGGGCAGCCAATTTTGAATGGTACAATCAGTTTTGAGCCCGATAATGGTGGGCGCGAGGCGAATGGCAATATTGAGAATGGTACGTTCAGCCTGACCACGTTCCAAAAGGACGATGGAGCGGTTGCCGGCCTTCATCGCGTGGCAGTGAAAGGTGCTGGTGGAGGCAAAAAGGATCCAGTGCCCCTGAAATATCACAATTATTCAAGCTCAGGCCTGACGGTCGAAGTGTCGGCCGATAAGGCTGAATATGTCATTGAATTGAAATAATTGCGGTAAGCTCTGGCGGATGCCCTGCTCTGATTATTCGCTGGTCTGGGCGGTTTCGCGCAAGCCTTCTTCTGTGAAGTGTTCGGTGTGAACTCGCCCCTGACCGCTGCGGACCTTGATTTTTACCAGCATTTTTCGCCTGACCTGCCGGAATGGCATGGCCACTGCGCGATGCACGCGAATCCACCATGGCCGACGAATGCCAGCGTCTGTTCCAGCAGGCGATGACTTGAGCCGCAGTTTTTCGAGGTGGTAATCATCGCTTTTCTGAAGGATTGAGAGCAGGACCCATGTCGTTGGCAAGAGCATGAGCAGGCGAGACGGTAAAAAGCTGATTTGAAAATCGATGAGATATGGTTTGCCGTCGTCGCCGACCAGAACATTTTCGCGTTTGTGCAGGTCAACATAAGCCATTTTACGGGCATGCATCGTTGCCAGCAGTTGCTTCAGGGCCGGGAAGAATGAGTCAGGCACACTTTCCCGATGCCCCAGCGGATGCCCTTCAATATAAATTCGGGCGATGGCATTGGGCTGAGGATCACCATCAATCCGGACTTCATTTAACAGGATCGGTACATGGCCAGTATCGTTCAGGCGAGCGATTGCTGTTTTTTCATTTCTGGCCAGAAAGCGGCCAAGCCATCGCATGGAAATCGGCCCGATCGACTGATTACGATTGAATTTACAGATGGCTTTTGTGCCGTTTGGGGCTTCATAGAGTGCTGTGGCGGCCCAGGAGTCATGCTTAAAGACGCGAAGCAATTGATAGATTGTGCCGTCGATGGTGATGCGACTCGCTGGATCACTCTTCCCCAATGCACGAAAGATGGCCGGGCGTGGGCGCACGATCGGAAGGTTGTGTCCTTGATGATTTTTCAGTTCGCTGCCGGGTTGTGACATCCGTGTCATCCTTGACTGTTCGATTTCGCCAACAGGCAGGCAGGCATTGGGCTGATTTTTCGGAAATCTTTGCCGCCATTAGCGATGAATGTGGCTGATTATGTCGATTATGAGGAAATTGTCAAAGGCAGTTTAGGACTCTGAATCGAATCCAATTCCGGCATTTCATCGCCCTGATTTCCACTTCACACCGAGGTCCGGATGATCTGTGAAAACACCGTCCGCACCAGCTTCTTCAAGCACCAGCCGAAACATTTCGCTGGGGTCTTTTACGGCTCCCATCGGTACATCTGCGCGAATGGTATAGGGGTGCACCACCAGCCCAGCCTCATGTGCCCTTGCGATAAATTCGCTCTTTTGCCATGAGCCATCAGCCTGTTTTGATAGAACAAGAGAGTATGCGGGCCCGATGCCATCAGCCACTGACGCGATTTTCTTCATCGTTTCAAGCGAAAATTCCACCGGTTCAGGGTGATCAAGTCTGGCTTTGCCACCAACGAGAAAAACGAGCCTGCCCTCATAGCCGAGTTCGCGGATTTCCTGAAGTTCCTGCCAATCGAAACATTGCATAATGCAGTTGTCTGACTTCGTTCGAAAGCCATACTGTGCAAGAGTTTTGATTACGATCGCCGAAATATCGGCCCCTTCCGCCCGGTGGAATGATGGCGATTTGATTTCCGGGTAGATACCGATTTTCTTTCCCCGGCTTTTATTGAGACCGGCAATGAGCTGTAATTCTTCTTCCAGTGTTGGTATTTGAAACTTGCCAGAAGTCAGCGGAAAGCGATTTGGGAAGGCCTGTTCACCGGTTTTCAGGTCTTTACGTTCGTGCAGTTTCAGTTGCTTAATCTCAGCCAGGGTGAAATCGATTGCGTAGAATTTGCCGTCAGGGCGGCGTCGATCCGGAAATGTTTTCGCAACATCGGTGACGGGCTCGAGTTCGATATCATGCAAAACGATTGGCACGCGATCTTTGGTCAGTACCAGATCCTGCTCGATGTAATCGACCCCGAAAGCGTGCGACATGGCCACGCCTTCAAGGGTGTGTTCAGGCAGGTATCCGCTGGCGCCTCGATGCGCGATAATTGCTTTTTCGGCAGCCGTCACCATGTTTAGAATTCCCTGGGATAAGATTGATATGGTGATTATCGGCAGTAATCTTGCGGCAACTTTCAGTTGTGGCAGATGGTACTTCATGAGATTCATCCGGAATGATTGGCGATTTGTGATGCACGATATTGAACCTGATTTGAAAGAAAATTGCAGAAAATAATGATGAAAATTGAGTAAAATTATTTTCATGATTTTTCATCAGCTGCTACGGTTTGGGCGGCCGGATTATCAGGAAGGAAACGCGGTAAGATGCCGGAATACTGGTCAGAAGCTCTCGCAAAATATAAGTGTTACAGCGGAAAAGTGCGAGAGATGTATGAAATCTCGAATGATAGTCTGCTGCTCATTGCAACGGACCGGATTTCAGCCTACGACTGGATATTACCGACGCTGATTCCCGATAAGGGCCGGGTTCTCACCTCGCTTTCCGACTTCTGGTTTGCCAAGCTTGGTGTGGCGAATCATCTGATATCGTCAAACATCGAAACAATCGCCGAAAAAGTGCCGGAACTTCAATCAGATTCAGGGCTTCGGGATGCACTTAAAGGGCGTGCGATGCTGGTCAGGCGCGTTCGCATTGTGCCATTTGAATGTGTCGTCCGGGGCTATCTTTCAGGCAGCGGCTGGCGCGAGTATAAAAAGACGCAAAGTATTTGTAATATTCAACTTCCATCAGGTTTAAAAGAGAGCGACCGATTGCCTGAGCCGATCTTCACACCGGCGACCAAAGCGACGGAAGGGCACGATGAGAATGTTTCATTTGAGCGCATGGTGGCCGATACTGGAGAACTGCTGGCCACAAAGCTAAAGCAATTAAGCATTGAAGTTTACAGCCGGGCTGCCGCATGGGCACTCGAGCAGGGCCTGATTCTGGCTGATACGAAATTTGAGTGGGGCATTGAGGCGGCCACAGGCGAGATCATTCTGGCGGATGAAGTCCTGACACCCGATAGCTCACGCTATTGGGATGCGGCCGCCTATCAGCCCGGTGGAGCGCAGCCTTCATTTGATAAACAATTTGTGAGAGACTGGCTCGATGCTTCCGGCTGGGATCACGCGAGCACGCCGCCCGAACTGCCGCCAGATGTGGTCAGCCGCACCCGGGCCAAATACGTGGAAGCCTTTGAACGAGTTTCGCAGCAGAAATTCACATGGGCTGCCCCGTTTTAATGATTCGATCCCGGTCATCTGCCGAGCGATTGTGATATAATCCAGCCATACTGGTGAGATCGATCAGAGCGGACGCAAAATAGATAGAAGGTCTTTAATCTGATGAGTTTACGCTACTTGACGGCAGGTGAGAGCCATGGCGCGGCCCTAACGGCCATTCTGGATGGCTTCCCTTCCGGCATGACGATCGATTATGACGCAATTAACAGCGAACTTCGCCGACGTCAGGGTGGCTATGGACGAGGTAAGCGGCAGCAGATTGAGACCGACCTCATCGGGATCGAGTCTGGAATTTATCGTGGTCAGACGACCGGTGCCCCGCTGACGCTTCGGTTGATCAATAAAGATGCCAAGCTCGAGCGACTGGCCGAGCCGGAAGCCCCGCGCGGCGGGCATATTGATCTGGCAGGGTCTCTTTCTTATGAAACGGGGATTCGACAGGTTCTGGAGCGTGCAAGTGCCCGTGAGACGGCAATTCGAGTCGCTGTGGGTGCCCTTGCCAGCCAGCTTTTGCGACATCTGGGTATTGAAGTGATTGGCTATGTGAGGGAGCTGGGTGGTCGGCTGGCCGAGCCGGTGTCGCTTGATCGTGCCATCAGAGACATCAGCCAGGTTTATACGCTTAATCCGGAAGCTGATGCATCGATCATCGCAGCGATTGATCATGCCAAAGAGACGGGCGACACGCTGGGCGGGGTGCTTGAGACGGTTGTCACAGGCTGCCCGATGGGGCTGGGCTCGCACACTCAGTATGACCGTAAGCTTGACGCCCGACTTGCCGCTGCCGTGATGAGCATTCAGGCGGTGAAGGCGGTGGAATTCGGGCTTGGCACGGAAGTGGCTCGCCGGCCGGGTTCTCAGGTGATGGACCCGATTCGTTATGATCCGAACCACACACACGAAGACCGGCGTTTTGGCTTTCGCCGACCGACGAACAACGCTGGTGGAATCGAAGGCGGAACTTCCAACGGTGAGCCGATCGTGATCAGGGCGTATAAGAAGCCGATCAGTACACTGGCGGCACGCGGGCCGAGTATTAAAATGGCGACCCTGACGGAGTCGCCCGCCAGCTATGAACGGTCTGACGTCTGTGCAGTGCCTGCTGCAAGCGTAATTATGGAGAATGTCGTCGCTTTTGAAATCGCGGCGGCGATCATCGATAAATTCGGCACAGGCAGTCTCGGCGCACTCAAAGAGACAATTGATCGCATGCACGAGCGAACGGCGAGGCATCTGCAGGAGTGGCCACCTGCGGCGAATCAGGCGGCCAATGCAAAAGTCGAGGCCCAGCCAGTTCGAGCATCAATCATTGAGCAGGCCCGGCAGGTTTAATTCATCGGTGCGAGGATGATTGAGGGCGTGCCGCAGATGACCATCGAACTGCTCTATTTTGCGTCGGTGCGTGACATCACTGGCAAGTCGTCAGAGAAGCTCCATTTCTCAGCCAATTTGTCGATTGGCACACTTGCCTGTTCATTAAGCCAGCTCTATCCCCTGCTGGCTGATCGGTTGACACATGCCCGATGGGCTCTGAATGAAGAGTTTGTCGAGGAATCAGCCATTTTACAGGATGGTGATCGTGTGGCGATTATCATGCCGGTAAGTGGTGGCGGAGAGCCGGTTATCGGCCCGCCAGAGCTGATTTTTGTCGAGCTGACGCAGCAGGCAATTGACAGCCAATCGCTGGTTGAGCGGGTGACGACACCATCCTGCGGCGCAGTTTGTCTGTTTCTGGGCACGGTGAGAGAGTTTACCGGAGCACAGCAAACGGTTGATCTGGTTTATGAGGCTTATCCAAAGATGGCCGAAAAGGAGCTTCGGCTGATTTGTGAGGAAGCTGCATCCCGATGGCCAATTCCACGGCTGGGAGTGATCCATCGGCTGGGATTGGTGCCGCTGGGTGAGGCAAGTATCGCACTGGCTGTGGCGACGCCGCATCGGCAGGCGAGCTTTGATGCCTGTGCGTGGATGATGGATGAGATCAAGAAGCGTGTGCCGATCTGGAAACAGGAGCATTGGGCAGATGGCTCAAAGCAGTGGGTGCATCCTGGGTAATATTCAAATCGGAAAAGTTATAATTCGTCGATATGAGCCGTTAATTTTTCTAATCCCACTAACCCATACAGTTTGCATAATGGTCTCACTTTTAATTTTTTTCAGGATGTTCGAATAATTGGTAGCACTCGTTCGTCTGAAGTTGTGATATAGGTAATGCTAGATGAATCGGATCATGTCATGATCCGTTATCAAACTCAAACACTTCTCATCTATTGAAGGAACCGATTCATGCCTTCACTTCGTCGCACAACGCTTGCGTTTGCCGCTGGTCTCCTCTTGACCAATTCTGTGAACGTATATGCGGATCCGCAAGCTAAGCAGACCAAAGGAACACAGGCTGTAAAAGGTCAGCAGCTTGATACTTACACCAATATCAGCCTGCTTGAAGCGCTTCGTTCCGGTGAAGTTGCAGCCCGTGCGGAAGGCACAGGCGATGGCCGGATGAAGCTGACGATGCAAAACAAATCCAATCGCAAGCTGCGAGTGATTCTGCCTCCGGGCCTGATTGCCTCCGGCGCCTCCGGCCAGTTTGGTGGCATGGGTGGCGGTATGGGCGGCATGGGCGGTGGTATGGGTGGTATGGGTGGCGGCGGTATGGGTGGCATGGGCGGTGGTATGGGTGGCGGCATGGGCGGCGGTATGGGTGGCATGGGCGGCGGCATGGGTGGTGGTGGCATGGGCGGCGGCATGGGTGGCGGTGCCGAAGTCATGATGCCGACGATGGGCCTGATGGAAGTGGGCAACATGTTCATGCGCCTGACCGGCGATATGGATAGCTGGGATTACACGTCCATGTTTTCATCCATGTTCATGGGTGGTGGCATGGGTGGTGGTATGGGCGGTATGGGTGGTGGCATGGGCGGCATGGGTGGCGGTATGGGTGGCATGGGTGGTGGTATGGGCGGCATGGGTGGTGGTGGTATGGGCGGTATGGGTGGTATGGGTGGCGGTATGATGGGTGGTGGTATGCGTAGCGTTCCGCCTTCTGGCCTGCCTTATGCGACACTCAATGCTGGCCAGACCCGTAGCCTGCCGACCCCTTTGGTTGGAATTGGTCAAAGTGGTCTTTCTTTCCCTGCGAAGGGAGAGCAGCTTGAGCTGATTGATTCGAAGACAGCGGGTCTGGATCAGCGGATTCAGAATGCTCTGACGCGGATGGCATACACGAAGTCTCCAGTGATCGTGAGCCAGATGGTGATGTGGAATTTGACGAGTGGTCTGAGCTGGGAGCAGATTTCACGATTGGCGAAGGGCAAGGCGACGAGTGCAGACCTGGCATTGGCGCAGGATCTTGCGACACGCCTTCAGAAGGAAGATGCCCTGAAGGAGTTTGAGACAGGCAAGATTCACTGGGAAGTGACATCAGGAGAGTCTGGTGATGGTCTTGCCAAAGAATTTGGCACGCTGTTCAAGGATCGTCAGATGCTTGGTCTGGTTCTTCAGCCTGGCGTACCTTCCAGCCCAGAGCGTCCTTCGATCGCATTGAAGGTACAGCTGCATGGAGATAAAGAGGCAACGGTAGTGGTTCAGGCATCGGAGGGTACAGGTAAGTCCTGGTCGAATCAGGGCAAATTTAACCTGAAGCTATCGAAGAAGTCAGGGGAGACGTCTGAAGCGTTCACAGCGCGAGTTGCAGATGAGCTTGCATCAGGTCTTCTTGAGCGAATGGTACGGGTTCAGGTGACAGACAAGACGGTTGATGGGCGTAAGGTATATCAGTTGAAGGTAGATAACGCTTCACCATTGGTGCTCTCAGGTGTAGCGGTGAAGAGCCCAGTAGAAGGCAAGGAGATCGCGACGATCCTGAATCTGAGCGTACGTCCGCATCAGTCGATTCGTCTGCCGCTAGATCCGAAATCGGTATCACGGTTTGGTCTCTCAGCACGAGGCGTGAAGGCGTTGGGAGCCGACCTCACGGCCCTTTGATTCAGGCAGTCTGAATAAAAACCAATTTTCAGAGAAACCAGGGTCGATGGCTCTGGTTTCTTTATTTCTTAGCCGAAGGTTTTCTACCGTTGGTTTGATGAAGGCGACAAATCGGGCGTCTTTTATTATGATATGCCTTCTGATTTTTGAATTTGGCTGCATGCTCAGTGGCCTGACGCCAATTTTCACATTGCTCTGCTGGAATGATTGATGGAAGCCGACCCGGAATCGCTGGAAACACCGGTTGAAAATGCCCCGGTGCTCTCAATGAAATACGGTAATATCACAATTGAGGGATATTCCCGCGCGGCCGTACAGACATACTGGCGCGTTCCGGAATGGAAAATCGGCTTTGACCTTGGGCTCCAGCCCTGGTCATTCATGAGCACTCCGAACTGGTTTGTGAGCCATGGCCATCTTGACCATATCGCCGCCCTGCCCGCTCTGGTTACGCGTCGCCGAATGATGAAGATGGAGCCGCCGACTATCTATATGCCGGAAGAGCTGATCGACGGTGTCGAAATGCTTTTGCGAGCCGTTCAGCGGCTGGACCGTGGCCGTGCACCGGCGAATCTTGTCGGCCTGAGACCAGGCGACGTGGTTGATGTCTCTCGCGAATTGGCCGTTAGCTGCTTCCCGACCGATCATCGCATTGAATCGCTAGGCTTTATCGTCTGGGAAAAGCGGAAGAAGCTCAAGCCTGAGTTCACTCATCTTGATGGCAACCAGATTCGCGACCTGCGACTTTCGGGCGTTGAAGTTTCACAGGAATTTCGTATGCCGCGTCTTGCTTTTACAGGCGACACAGCGCCGAAAGGGCTGGATGTTGAACCAGCACTCTATCGGGCAGAAATCTTGATTTGCGAGGCCACTTTTGTGACTAAGCACGAGCGTCCGTCAGAGTCGCACAAATTTGGCCATACGCATCTTGAAGACATATTGGCCAGGGCAAGCCTGTTTCAGAATCAGTTGATCATTCTTTCGCATTTCAGCACGCGGCAACACGCCGACACCATTCGAAAGATCGTGGAGAAAAGCCTGCCCGAATCGCTTCGCGACAGAGTGCGAATCTGGCTTTAGTTTTTCGGCTTCACCTACTTACATCAATAACCATTCATCAGTTATATTGAATATGGTGATGTAAAGGATGATAGCCGGGAGCCTGCCCCATGCGATTCAGAGTCATGAAATCACGCCTTATTCAGGGAAGAAAAATCAATCGTTTTTTTCTTGAATTGGTTGATCTTGAGCGTCGTGACGTACCTGCCCTGCCAACCAATCTCGAGCAGGAGATGCTGGAATGGGTCAATCGGTTTCGAGCCGACCCCAGAGGGGAATTTGACCGTTATTTCACCTCGACCAACCCGGTTCAAAGCCCCATTCCCGGCGTTGTCAGTGCTGTCAACGGATTTAACGTTAACCTGACATTACTGCGATCAGAGCTCGCCGCACTCAATCCGGTTGCTCCGGTAGCCTGGAACAGTAGTCTGAATGATGCCGCGCTCGGGCATAACCAGCAAATGATCGCACAGGACAGGCAAGAGCATGTCCTTCCCGGCGAAGCCGATGTCGGCACTCGAATCACAACCGCCGGATACACAGGCTGGAGCACTTATGGCGAAAATATTTTTGCCTATGCCACCAGCGTTGCCTATGCACAGGCTGGTTTTATTATCGACTGGGGATCAGGCCCGGACGGCATGCAAACGCCACGTGGTCATCGCGATAGCATGATCAGCCCAAATTTTAAAGAGCTTGGTGTTTCAATCACGCCAGAGAATAATAGTTCGACGGCCGTAGGACCACTGGTCGTTACTCAGGATTTTGGTGACCGTTTCAGCCGTACCAAGTCGAGTCTTTTAGGTGTCATCTACACCGATGCCAACAGTGATAATTTTTATAATGCTGGTGAAGGTAACAGCGGTGTAAGTGTCACCATTACCGGTGCGGGTGGCACATTCACCACGAATTCGTGGTCGTCTGGTGGATACCAGCTTGATAATGTTCCTGCCGGTTCATACACGCTCACCATTTCCGGGGCGGGAATCAGTACGAGTTACTGGACTCGAAACATTACCGTTGGTACGTCAAACATCAAATCAGACTTCAATCTGGCCCTTCAGCCCAAGAGTCAGGTTGGTTTTGAGTCGTCCACCGAAGCGCAGGTTGTTGAAGGCAACAGTATCACGGTGACTCTGACACGCTCAGGGACGATTTCTGACACTCTTGATGTGACGATTACGCCGCAGAATATTGCCGGTTCGACTGAAATCTGGCAGAACCTTATTCAGCCGATTCCCAACGGTGGCGTAGTGCGGTTCGACCCGAATCAGGCCACAGCGACATTTACGGTGACGACCCTGACGGACGACATTCAGCGTGCAGATACGCGGCTGAATCTTGTGATGTCATTCAGCTCCAATCGCTATATCTCTTCCATCACCACCAAGCCGCTTTTTGTGGTGAATGACGACGGCTCGGTCGGGTTTGATTCCTCAGCCGATCTGACCATGGCCGAAGGTGGGCAGGCGACTCTTACCGTGCGGCGAATTGGGCCCACGACCGATCCGCTTGATGTGACCATCACTCCGGAAAATATCGCTGGCACTAATGAAATCTGGCAGAATCTGATTGAGCCACTGCCCAATGGCGGTGTGGTTCGAATCGCTGCCGGGCAGTCGTCGGCGAGTGTGACAATTAAGGCCCTATCCGACAGCGTGTTTCGTGCGATGGCGAAATTCAGCCTTAAACTGACTTCCGCCTCGCCCGGTTTTCCGGTCACATCGGCTCCACGAACGGTGATTATTACGGACGATGATCAGGAAGTCGGCTTTGAATTGTCAACTTCAGCGGAAGTCAAAGCAGGACAGCAGATTTCCGTTAAGCTCACTCGAACCGGTGTCACAACGCAGCCGCTGAATGTTTTGATCGTGCCAAAGGACTTACCGGGTGCCGCTTACACATGGCAGAGTCTGATCAGCCCGCTTCTGGGCGGGGGCAATGTTCAGTTTGCGGCGAATCAGAAAGAAGCTGTTTTCACGGTAACGGCGCTGCTTGATGGTGTGCTCCGGCCAGACGTCACTATTGATTTAAATCTATCCACCACAGCGGCCAATACGAGTGTCGGCACGGCGAAACGCGCTATTGTGGTTAAGCCAACTGTGGGAACGCTTGGCTTTGAGCAAACCACTGATGTTCCAGTGGCAGAAGGTGCTAATACAATCATTAACATCGTTCGCACCGAGCCGACAGGCATTGCCGCCGATGTTGATGTGAGTTTCGTTGATCTGCCGGGCGCAGCAAACACCTGGCAGGATATCGTTGCTGCACTCCCGAATGGCGGCCGTTATCGATTTGAGCCGGGTGAAAGTCAGATAAGTATTGTGGTTCAGTCGCTACAGGATACGTCAATCAGGCCCGACACAAAAATTGGCCTGAAAGTTGTGCCTGTCACGCCAATATTCAGCGTAAATACACAGGCTGAAACAACTTCCTTCACAGTTTACAATGACGACGGCACCGTCACTTTTGAAGATGCGTCTGACATCCCTCTGCGAGAAGGCGGGGTGATTAACGTCAGCGTGACGAGAGCCGGTGCGCTCACTTTGCCGGTGGATGTTCGGATCGTGCCTTCCACTGTCAGCGGCAATGAGACATGGCAGAAGCTGATCGCAGCCTTGCCTAATAATGGCGTTCTGCGTTTCAATCCTGGTCAGCTTCAGGCACAGATGACGATCAGCGCTCTTTCCGATGCGGTCATTCGCCCTGATTCCAAAGTCGCCCTTCAACTGGTGCCAATCACATCAACATTTACAGCCGTCACCAGCAAAAGGAATCTGTTGGTTCAAAATGATGATGGTTCCGTTGGTTTTGACCCGGGCACAGAACTCATTTTGAATGAAGGTGGAGAAGCGACCGTCACTCTTACACGAATCGGAGCAATTAACGACCCCCTTGATATTAAGGTCAGTCCGCAGGATTTGCCTGCTCCTCCAAACGTGTGGCAGAGCCTGATCAGCCCGCTGTTATCAAGTGGCAACATTCATTTTGATGCCGGTCAGACACAGGCGACTTTTAAAATCAAAGCGATTCAGGACGGAATCGTGCGAGCTGATACACGATTCAACCTCTCACTTTCCACGAATCAGGCCGGTTGGACTTTTGCGCCGGCAACTCGTTCTGTGTTTGTAATCAATGATGATACGGGGGTTAGTTTTCAGGATAACTCTGAAATTAAGCTGAGCGAAGGCAGCCAATCGATCATTAATCTCGTTCGCACAGGCAATCTCGGCGTTCCAGTTGAGGTGAAAATTACACCGACTGATCTTGCCGGGGCAA
>JBILGL010000256.1:0-6322 GCA_044351075.1 Isosphaeraceae bacterium
GCGAGCTGATTTTCAGCGTTGTTAATTTTGCGACCATAAAGAGCCACCTTGGCCCCTGCCTGTTTCGCATCCCACAGCATATCAAAGGCATCAAATGTGGTGCCTGCAGAGCCACCCAGAATACCGACGACAAGTGAACTATCGTAGTTTCGAAGCTCTTCCACAGCCTTTCGGCCATGATAGACAATTTTCAGGAAACGAGGCATGCCGGGCGGAGCAATCCCTGCCAGCATGCGGGTGATCATGTCATTGAGGTAACCAGGAAGCACATCGCTCGCGATTCGGCCCGGCACATTCGGGTCAAAAACTTCCAGGAAATAATGAAAGCCTTTACGCTCAGCCTCTTCACGAAACCGGTGAAATGCTTCAAGAATTGGCAGGTCGTCGTCCAGATTATTATTGAACGTCACTGAATAGAGCCCTAGATTGGCCCCCAAATGACGTTCGTCAGGAGAGCAGTCCAGATGACCGCACTGGGCATGATCAAGGCTGGCAGTGCGAAAAGGGCGAGAGGCCTCTTTGGTATATGTCGAACCACGGGCCAGATGAACATCCGTCGTATCATTGGCTCGAATGGCCGGCGTCACATGCGAGTGCTCAAAAAGGCTTTCTTCCAGCGTCAGACGACTGTTTGAACTGACAGACATCAGCATGATATCGACCAGCCCCTGATGGGTAATTTTCCGCATCAGGTCGCGGTATTCTTCAATCGAGCGAAACCGCGTTTCGCCGGCATGTGCTTCCGGGCTTTTCCCGGGCGAACCAATGCCAAAGGCCATGTCAGCATCTTTGGCATCGGCCAGAATGAAGACATCGGCATCAGGATTGGCCGCCAGCGTGGCCAGCTTCTGGTCGAGCGACTTAACGGCCAAGGTTGTAGCCTCCGCCTGAAATCGTCACACGCGGCTTGTTGCCCGGCGTGCCCGACTGCGTCACTTTCAAACCACTTCCAACTGTCGCAGATGAAACGGCCGCAGCCTTGCCGGAAATCGGCTTACGTGCATCAGGGAAGGTTTTAAGTACATCTTCGATTGTGCCTTTCAGCACATCGCCGGAATGCTTCAGGGCCGTCAATTCACGCGGGGTGAGATCGATTTCCACAATTCCTCGCACGCCACCGGCCCCGACGATCGACGGAACACTCAGGGCCACATCGCTGATACCATAAGCACCGCTCAGCACTGTGCCCACAGGCAAAATGCGGCGAGAATCCTGAGCCACGGCATGGACTACTTCACGAATGGAAATGCCCACGGCAAAACCAGCACCGCCCTTGAGCTTGATCACTTCCGCACCGCTGCCGCGTGTGCGTTTGAAAAGCTCTTCAGCCTTCTGATTCGACCATCCCGGATATTTGTCAAGCGGCAGACCGGCGGCCTGTGCCACAGACCATGCGGGCACCATGCTGTCGCCATGTTCGCCGTAAATCGTCGCCGTGACTTGTGTCGGTGGCAAATTCAAATCAGCCGCGATCAGGCTGCGAAATCGGGCGGAATCAAGCATCGTGCCAAGGCCAATCACCTGTCCGGCAGGCAGGTTGAGCCGTTTCTGTGCGAAATAAGTCAGAACATCCACCGGATTGGAAACCACCACCAGCACCACGCCCGGCTTGGTTCCAGCGGCATGGATCTGATTGAGGATATTCAGAAAAAGCTCTGTATTGCGGTTTATCAGGTCAAGCCGCGACTCGTCAGGCTTACGCCGAAGACCAGCGGTGATTACGATAATATCCGACTGAGAGATGGCCTCATAGCCGGCGGCACGAATTCGCTGATCAGCGACAAGTGACGAACCATGCAGGATATCAAGGGCCTCGCCCTTGACTTTGTCGCCAATGTCGATCAGCGTGATATCACTCGCCACGCCGCCACATTGCAGGGCAAAAGCCGTGCTTGAACCGACCAGGCCGCCGCCACCCACGATACTGACATGCATTTGATGTGTCTCCCGAATAATCCTGAATCGGCCAATGAAAGATCCGGCCTGATGCGATCAGCGGCTGCCGGAAAGTGCGGCCATGACTTGATCTGTGACGGCGCTGACCAATGCGTTAAACTGATCGGCTGAAAGCCCGGAACTGGCCGCAGCCGCAGGCCCGGCCGTGACCGGTGAACCACCACCCGTGATTGACTTCACCACCGCATCGACCAACGCATCATTGGCGGGCCCGGCAGTGGCCGACTGTTCGGCAACCTGCCGTGGATGTAAAAAGCCGTGCGGCTCTGGTGAAAATTCGCTGTAGCCCTTTTGAAACAGGCTATTGGCACAAAGGTCGCAGTTTTCCAGACCCTTTTCCAGACGGACATCGCGAATGCCCAGCCCCGGCTTGATTTTGATCAGCTCGGCGGCTTTGGCGTCGGAATAATATTCCACACGGCCAATCTGCTTGGTCAGAATCAGAATGCGGCAATAAGCGTCGATAATTTCGGTCTTGAAATAGGCATCCATAAGGTCGGAGCCCGCAGTAACTGTGCCGTGATTGGCCAGAAGGACAGTGTCTGTATCTTTAATATAAGGAATAATTGTATCGGCAAATGTCTGAGTGCCTGGCGTTTCATAGGGGGCGATAGCCACTTCACCCAGAAAGACTTCAAATTCTGGCATCGTACACTTGGGAATCGGCTCGTGGGCCACAGCAAAGGCGGTGGCATGCGGAGGATGACAGTGGACAACTGAACGAACATCAGGACGGGTTTTCATGATCGTCAGGTGTAAAAGAATTTCGCTGGAGCGTTTCTTTTTACCAGAGATCTGCTTGCCATCCAGATCAACGATGCAGAGATCATCAGGCTTCATGAAGCCTTTGCTCACGCGGGTGGGTGTGCAGAGAACGCGATTTTCATCAAGCCGGAAGGAGATATTACCGTCGTTGGCCGCGGCAAACCCTTTATTATAAACGCGCCGGCCAATTTCGCACATCTCTTCGCGAAGCTTCCACTCGTTAAACGTTCCACCGTTGTAAGCCATTGCTCTCGTCTCCTCTTCCTGTCGTATTGTGACTTTCGTCTGATCCTGTCTGATTTACCGATTGATTCAGTTTGATTCTGTCAGATCAGCCGAGATGAAGCTGATCAATAATGCATGCACAATAGGCATCGACCGGGGTTTTATCCCTGCCAAATGGGTTAGCGGCTTCTCGCCCCTCGGAAAGGCCGATCAAATCACCCGGCCGGGCACCCAGTGAGTCAAAGGCCACCAGCTCTTCACCGCGATCAGCCGAGCCTTCGGCCAATGCCTTACGTGTCATCGGCCTGACGATGATCCAGGCCCCCGGCTTCAGCGAAGGATGTGGGTTAACAAGCGTTACGCGACCGACGACTTCAGCAATTCTCATCGATCGGCCTCCTTCGCAGCTTGATCGGCCATCAGCTCAGGCGGAACTGTGGCCACGCCCATGCGCCGCCATGCCTGAAAAATTTGCTTTACTTCATGAATCGGCATTTTGCCGGGCTCAACCACAAAAGATTGTGGCGCAAAGTGTTTTACGACCCGTTCCACATCGTGGCCCGACCTCACTTCCGCCGCCCTGATCCCAGCCTTTGCCAGCCGCCAGACTGCCACACAGGCCACCTCCGCCAGCACACCGAGATAACGGTTAGGCCCCTGCCCCAGCCAGCTCAGGCCTTCATCAACTGTATGGCCCGCAATTTCCCAGCCTTCGCCCGTTCGCCCTGCCAGAAGCGATTCTGCTGCCATGCCTTGCGCTGATGCCGACAATCGAACAATCGCCCATTGCCCCGGCTGTGTGGCCGCCAGCGAACCTGCGGAAAAGGCAGAGGCGAGACGTACCGAAACGCCATTTTTCCGCAAGATTTCACGCGCCAGCGGGGTGATCACCGCCCGCGGCGAAATAGCCAGTTCGTGAATGCCTCGGGGCACTTCCAGCGCATGCCGTTCAAGCAAAAGCGAGCCCGGGAAATAATGAATGGACGAGTCGGAATTGATGGTATGATTGGCCAAAACAGCGGGAGCTTTAGTTTGATGATTCACTACTGAAGCTGGTTTAGCAGATGCGGCAGGATTCATTTCTCGCAGCACAGCCAGCACGGCGGCGGCCACCTGGGCCGGCGTGGTCTGGTCAGCCGATGAAAAATGAGGCAATGCGGTCATCTTGAAATTCGTTCCTCGTCAGGCAAGCCCATGACGCTCCAGCGGCCGGGGGTGTTTCGCCCAAGCTGACTTTGAAGAAGGGCACCATCGGAAGTAATCAGCACACGCTGCCCCCGGCCTGCCCCCAGCCTGTCAAAAACCAGCACCGGCTCGCCGTCATCTGTGCCATCGGCCGTCAGGGGCTGCACAACAAGCAATCGCTCACCCTCAAACGAAGGGTGTTTTGCCGTGGATGTCGCTGAGCCAAGTACAACGCCGATTTGCATTTTTTAGTCTTAGAATTTTGGCTGATCAAAGGAATCGCATGGCATTGACAACAGTCGTCCGCCGGCGGCGAGTAAATGTTCTTGGCGTAGTAATGCCCTCGCCGGTTGGCCCGGCGATGGAGAACGACGCTTCGCCAGCCCCGCCCAGCCCCAGGCCATCAGTGCTCGGGCCATTGATCACGAAAATTGTGCATTCCATGATGCGGCCCATTTTCGTCATGACATTGGTATCACGCGAGTGCAGAATGGCTGTATGGCCATAGCCATGTTCGCTTGATTTGGCCAGAGCGATGGCTCTGTCCACACACGAGACGCGAACAAATGGCACGAATGGCATCATCTGTTCAGTCTGCACGAATGGGTGATTTTCATCGGTCTCGCCGTAGAGAATCTGAGTGCCTGCCGGCACGGAAAAGCCAGCCGCGGCGGCCAGCACAGCAGGGTCGCGACCAATCAGGTCTTTATTAAGATGTGGCTTGCCGTCGCTGCCGACCGGAAAAGCCGCTTTCGTGAGCGATTCCACCTGCTGATGGCTCAGGCGAAAACCACCGTGGCGGCTCATGGCGTCCATCAGTTTGTCAAAGATCTCAGCCACGCCAAAAACCTGCTTTTCACCAATACAGAGCAAGTTATTGTCGTAGGCAGCCCCTTTGATGATACCTGCGGCGGCGAGTTCGAGATCGGCCGTGGCATCAACGACAACGGGCGGGTTACCCGGCCCAGCCACAATTGCTCGCTTTTTGCTGGCGAGGGCTGCACGGGCCACCATTGGCCCGCCTGTGACTACCAGCAGCGATACGCCACGATGATCAAAGAGCCCCTGCGCTGATTCAAGCGTCGGCGGGTCAATGATCGTGAGCAGGTTATCAATGCCAATCGCCTTGCGAATCGCGGCATTAAAGCGGCGCACACCTTCAGCTGCAATCTTTGCCCCGGAAGGATGGGCGTTAAATACAACTGTATTACCAGCAGAAAGCATGCTGATGGCATTGCAGGCCAGCGTTGGCAGGCTGTGAGTTACAGGCGTAATGGCACCGATCACACCAAAAGGGGCGAGCTCGGTCAAAGCAACGCCCAGATCGCCCGACTCCATCTGGGTGTTCAGATAATCCACCCCCTGAACGATCTGAATGACCGCAGCCAGCTTCTCGATCTTATGATCAAGCCGACCGATCTTCGTCTCTTCCAGCTCAAGCCGACCCAGCTCCTCAGCCTGATCCTTGCACATCTTGCGGATCAACTCTGTCGCCGTCTTTCGATCAGCCAGCGGCCGCTTTTTAAATGCATTAAACGCTTCTGTGGATGCGGCAACCGCTTCGTCAACCGTTGAAAAAACGCCCAGCCGGTCAGGCTTGGTAGCAGCAGATACCGCCGGCGATGATGCCAGTGGGCCCATCTGCGACAATACTTCCTGAACCACGCTGCGAATGAGATCCGGATTGACTTGCATGACTATTATATCACTTTCCGTCAGGTTCTGTCAGTTTCAATCATTCACTGATATTATTCGGTCTTGCCATCGGCGAAGACGACCCGGCCTTCCACATCCACCTGATCGACGAGGCCGATGATTACGGCGTCAATGGGCAGCTTGTCGGTTTCCGGCGTGAGCCGTGCGCTTGACCCCTGGCAGAGCAGGACCATCTGACCGACACCGGCACCCAGCGGATCGACGGTGACAAAGGTTCGTCCGGTGGGAATCAGCTTTTCACGATTGGCGGGGTCGAGGCGATAGGGCTCGACCAGAAGCAGCTTGTGGCCGGTCATCGTGGCAACCTTCTGCGTGGCGATGACCGATCCGATGACTTTGGCCACAAACATTTTGCCCGAGTCCCCAAAAAAGGCTTCTGATTCAATTGCCGGCCAACAAAGCACGCGTCTGGCGGGCAACAATCAATTCTTCGTTGGTCGGCACCGTCCAGATCTGCACTCGGCTCGCAGCCGTG
>JBILGL010000018.1:0-19317 GCA_044351075.1 Isosphaeraceae bacterium
ACCTTGGATGCTATCGGCAGACCCAGCGGCACTTTTGCCGTAAAGACCGTCACCAATCCTTGATAACGAGCCATCACGGCAGCCTGCCCGGCCAGATCTTTTGTCCGAATCACACCACCGCCATCAACTTCCGCAACATCCGTATCATTCGACTGAAATTGTGCCAGCCGGGTTACATCCTCTGTGCTGCCATCACTGTAAATAGCTGTAACCAGCAGCTGTTGCGAGCTTTCCCGCTGAAGTACACGTAAGGCAGGTTCAATACGAAGTTCTTTAATCATCGGGTCTTCAGGTTTGCCATAAGGCATACCTGTGGCGATCCAGCGAGCCACCTGCCGATATTCACGACTGTCGGGCTCCATCTTCTTGCCACCGCCATGCGGCGAGGCACCAATCGCCTTCATCAGCAAAAGTGATTCATTCGGATTGGCCGGGAAGAGCCGACGACCGCGACTCTCGAAAATCAATGTTTCGTAATCAATATCAGGCTCGAAGCCAAGAAGGCTGAGGCGGAAGCCGTTCTGGCCACCAGATTTACCGTGACATCCACCACCATTGCAGCCATTCTTGGTAAAAATTGGCACAATCTGATTTGTGAAGTTAATCGGGGGCGGTGTCTTCAGGCCAGACACGGCTACTTCAACCGATTTTATTTTCCCACCAAGAGTTACATCAATTTTTGTCTGACCATCGCCCACGGCGGTAATACCACCAGCAGCATCCACAATCGCCACTTTCGGGTCGGCTGATCGAAACGTGGCCCGGCCGGTCGCATCACGCCATTCCGGATTGCTATTTGACTGAAAATCAACCGCCAGCTGCTGCACGCTGTCCGGCCCGTTAAGTTTTACTTTGGCGGGTTTAACAACAACTTCGCGTATATCGGCCGGTTGATCCGCCGCCGGAACTGACGAATAAAAGCCGCACACAAAAAGTGCAAGAACCGGAACAAAGCGTACTGGTATATTCATTGCAAAACCTTGTATGCTCGGCATTTGCAGGCGGGAATGGTCTTTGCGCAGAACCATCGTTCGGAAGGCCGATATAGAGAATTGTACAACTTTCAGGGCGTTGAAACAACCCGGAGCTGGCCGATCTGTCACACACCTCACTCAACATCCAACCAGTTCGCTCCGGCGGCAACATCCACTTCCACAGGCACTTGCAAATCAAGAGCGTTATTCATCAGGGTTCGAACCAGCACTCGCACATCGGCCAGCTCTTGCTTCGGCACCTCTAAAACCAGTTCGTCGTGAATCTGCAAAATCAGTCGCGATTGCAGGTTTCGTAATCGTAACTCCCTGTCAATATTAATCATGGCCATTTTGATCAGGTCTGCGGCCGAGCCCTGAATCACCGTGTTAATCGCCGTTCGTTCCGCCAGATTCTTCTGCCGGCCCGTTGTTGATTTTACTCCCTGAATTGGCCGTCGCCGACCCAGAATCGTTTTGACGTGCCCGCTGCTTTTTGCCTCTTCCAGTACCGTCGTCATCCAGCGATCAATCCCAGGATATCGCCCAAAATACGCCTCAATAAAAGCCGCCGCTTCGCTTTGAGTAATGCCCAGCCGGCTTGCCAGTCCAAATGCACTCAGGCCATAGATCACACCAAAATTCACCGTTTTGGCTGATCGCCGCTGCTCATCGGTCACAGCATCTTCTGATTCGCCAAAGATTTGAGCCGCCACCACGCTATGAATATCGTGCCCGGAGCGAAACGCCGTCAGCAGCCCCTCATCCTGGCAAAAATGGGCCAGCATTCGCAGCTCAATCTGGCTATAGTCGGCCGTCAGCAGCACCCAATCTGGCCCAGGGGCTACGAATGCCTGCCGAATTTGCTTCCCCTGATCCGTTCTGACCGGAATATTCTGCAAATTCGGGTCGCTTGAACTCAGCCTTCCTGTCGCCGCCACCGTCTGGTTGAACGACGCATGCACCCGCCCATCCTGACACACATATTCCGGCAGAGCATCAAGATATGTGCTCTTTAGCTTTGCCAGTTGCCGATGCTCAATCAAAAGCCGAGGCAACGGATGCACCAGAGCCAGTTCTTCCAAAACTTCTGCCGCGGTCGAAGGCTCACCCTTGGGTGTCTTGCCCAGCACCGGCAGATTCAGCCGATCATAAAGAATTTCACGAAGCTGCGGCGCACTGGCGATATTAAATGTTCCCCCCGCATGGAGATAAACATCCTTTTCAATCAGCTCAATCCGGGCTGCAAATTCAGCGGAAAGCACCTTCAGGCGAGGCACATCCACCACCACACCCGCTTTCTCCATCCGGGCCAGCACACTGACCAGTGGCCTTTCCACATCATCATACAGTTTCTGGAGTTGCTGCTCATGGATGATTGGCTCGAGCTTGCTGGCGATACGCCAGGTGGCATCGGCGTCTTCGGCAGCATAAATGGCCACCCGAGCCACTTCCACCTCGTCCATTCTTTTCTGATTCTTGCCTTTACCAATCAAGTCGCTGATCGGAATCATGGTGTGATCAAGCAGCCTTTGAGATAACTCATCCAGGCTGTGGTTTCGCTCACCAGACTCGAGCAAATAACTTAAGATCATGGTGTCAATAATCTTACCATTAATAGTTACGCCGGCGTTGGCCAGTACAATCCAATCATATTTCACATTCTGGCCGACGATCGTGCGCGAAGCATCTTCCAGAATTGGCCTAAGTTTTTCCAGCACGACTGATTCATCGAGTTTCTGGTCGAACATCGGCCCGCGGACGGGAATGTAGTAGGCAATTTCCGGCTCCCACGCAAAAGAAAGCCCAACAAGACGAGCCCTTGAGGGATTCGTATCTGTGGTTTCAGTGTCGATACAAAACCTTTGCTGCTGTGAAAGTTGCGCAATGAACTCATCAAGCAGCTCGGGTGTATCGATCGTACGATAATCCATCCGCCACTCCTGCGGCGGTTCGGCCGTGCCGTAAGTTTCGACGATTTCTTTTTGAAATCGATGAAAACCACATTGCTGGCATAGCTTTACAACGGCAGGTACATCCGGATCGGTGACTTTCAGGCGATCCCAATCGAGGCCCAGCTCCAGGTGATCCTGCAACTTCACCAGAGTTCGGGCTTTACGCGCCGTCTCTGCATGCTCGCGAAGTGATTCACGTTTTTTGTCGCCCTTGACCTTGTCCAGATTCTCCAGAAGTGCATCCAGCGTATCGAATTGCTGAAGCAGCTGTGCGGCGGTTTTCACCCCAATTCCCGGGACACCCGGAATATTGTCAGCCGTATCGCCTGTAAGTGAGAGAAGATCAACGATCTGATCCGGCCGAACCCCCCAGTCAGCTAGCAGGGCAGCCTCATCTAAAGGTTCTTGTTTTCTCAGGTTATAAAGCTTCACATGAGGGCCGATCAACTGCCGGGCGTCTTTATCCGAAGTGCAGATAATGACATCCAAACCCTTTTCAACGCCGGCTTTCGCCAGCGTGGCAATGCAGTCGTCGGCTTCAGAACCAGTGAGCTCAACCACTGGTATGGTAAAGGCTTCGATCGCTTCTTTGATCACCGGCAGCTGAAGCCGCAGATCAGTCGGCATCTCTTCCCGCTGTGCTTTATATGTTGGAAGAAGAGCTTCGCGAAAAACAGGCCCGGGGCCATCCCAGGCAGCGGCCAGAAAATCCGGCTTGTGGGTTTTGATAATATTCATCAAGTCGCGAATAATTCCAAAGACAGCATGAGTCGGCTGGCCAGCAGGACCTGTCATAGTTGGAATTGCGTGGTAAACTTGGTAGATTAGAGAAAATGAGTCAAGAATATAAAATTGTGGACGATGAGCCATGATTGAACTTTTCTTGAGAAACGGGCGTCAGAAACAAGAGACAGATGGAGTGAAGCCGGTCGAAGCAGCCGAAAAGGATCCAAGAGATAGGCTAAGGGTTCCCGGTTGAGTTCGTCAACGATGATTTTGTGTCGATTCGAGTGTCAAACTGTCTTCAGAATCGTCATAAACTGAATCGTTGGAAAAAACTCACAAATCAGGGCAGATATTTGGGAACTTTCATCGCCACTGTAGTGGTGTTGTATGCCATACTTCGGTGATTAACGGCATTCCGGCTAAATCGGTTCATCCGGTAGGAGCCTCTGAACTATGGCGGCGAGTAACGATAATCAGGGCCTGAAGATTGCGGTGGCAGCCCTGGCCACCTTCACGGTGCTCTTTGCCAGCACCAGCTACTATTTCTACAGCGACGGCTCCAAGGCAAAAGCCGCAGCCGAAGCGGAACGCAAGAAGGCGTCTGAGGCGGCATCGCAGCAGACTGCGGCCGAGGAGGCCTTGAAGAATTTGGGTGTGGCGTTGGGATACGCCAATATCAAAGCGGGTGAAGGTGGAACTTTTGCCGAAGTTGACGCCATCAAGGGCGCCATTATGAAGGCTGTTGGCAACCTTCGCACGAATGCCGAAGCCCAGATTAAGTCGAAGGTGCCTGAAGCTCCTCAAGTTCGGGCCGAGCTGGCCAAGAGCCAGGATCTGGCAGTTGTTCTTGAAGATCAGGAACGGGCAGCAAACAAGTTGCGGGCTAACCCCACAGCCGACTTGAAATCAATGGTTGAAAATCTCAACGACCTACTCAAGTCAACCGTTGACACCGAAGTCGCTTTCTTTCTTGATAATTACAACCTGCGTAAGGCTTTGGCCAATGTGAACACGATTCACGACGGTCAGATGAAAACTGTGCAGGATGAACTCAAAAAAGTGAAAGGCGACTTGGCCGCTGTGCAGAAATCGCACGAAGAAGGCCGGGTTGATCTGACTGAAAGCCTTGAAGCGGCCCGCCGCGAAACCAACCAGAAAGATACCGATCTGGCTGCAATTCAGGGAGATCAGGCTCGGGATCGCGAACAGCACGCAATCGAAAAGAGCGACCTGCGTAATCAGCTTACCAATCTTCGTGAGCGTATCGAACGCAAGGAAGATGTGCTGGATGTGAAAGATGGCAGCATCACATTCGTTGACTACAGCACGAAAGCCGTTCGTCTTGATATCAATCGTGCCATGGGTATTCGCCCGACGATGCGGTTTACCATCTTCGACCGCAAGGCTGTAGGCCTTCCAAGCGATAAGCCAAAGGGCCAGATTGAAATTACCGAAGTTGGTAATCAGTATAGCGTTGGCCGGATTATTGAAACCCGCGACCTGGCCAAACCAATCGTCGCTGGCGACCTTCTCTATTCCGCAGCCTGGAACGCTTCCGAACCTCAGGAATTTGCCCTCATCGGCAAGCTTGATTTGAACCGCGACGGTAAAGACGATCGTGAAGACATCAAGCGTCTGATCACCTCAGCCGGTGGCAAGGTCGGCTACGACCTCGTTCTCCGCAAGGGTGAAACGATTGAAGACGGCAAACTCAACGGTCGGATTGCGTGGTATGTCGATGACGACCGCCCACTTTCCGCCGAACAGCTCAATGCCCTCAGCGTGGCTGAGCGTGACTTCGAAACCCGCAAGAGTGAAGTCCTTCGCGAAGCACGCAGCCTCGGCATTCGCCCGCTGCCACTGACTCGCCTGCCAGGCACACTCGGCTATACCTTCCGCAACCTTCGCACCAGCCCGGTAGAAGGTGTGGATCGCAAAACCATGCAGGAATTGGCTGCCCCAACAACCAAAAAACCTGCTGAATCTGGCGATAAACCTGCCGATGGTTCGGCAAATCCGGCTGACAGCGGCGGCTCACAGGCCGTTCCTGCACCCGCACAGGGTGGCTCTCAGGCTGTGCCTGAATAACGCTGGTTCTTTCGCAGAAATCAATTCTGGGGATACATTCTTTCGGGAATGTATCCTTTTTTATTTCTTCAAAATGCAGCAAATGCAATATTAACGAATAAGTCTTGAATTCAGTTCTTTGGCACCAACAAGTTCCGGCGATCGGCCAAGCACCTCACGCACAAGTCGCAGTGCTTCGTTCTTCTGATTTTTTGCTTCCAGCAAGAGCGCCAGTTGCAGCTTGATATCATCGCGACCCGGCTGAAGCTCTACTACTTTTTTCAAATCGGCAATCGCCAGATCAGTCTGGCCTTCTGCCTGATAGGCAAGGCCGCGCTGAAGCAGCCCCTCAGGCTGATCAGGCACAAGATCAAGCAGCCGATTCAGCCGAACAATGGCTTGCATGGACTGCCGCTTCTCGCGCTGAATCCGAGCCACATGAAGCTGAGCCGGCTGATGGTCCGGATCAACACTCAGGCATTGGAAATAATTCTCAATGGCACTCTCAGGCTTACCCTCAAGCTCATTCAGCTCACCCAGCTTCAAATGATGCTCAGCCTTGTGTGGGGCCAGTTCTATCGCTTTCAAATAATCTTTTGCCGCTAATTCAAATTCACCAAGTGCCTTATTGGCATCGGCCAGCCCCGACCACGCCACAGCATCATCAGGTTCTATTTCTGTGGCCCTTTTCCACTGGCCCACCGCTTCGGCCCAACGCTCCTGCTGGTTAAGCAGCCGCCCCATTCTTACGTAAACATCTGCCGAATTTTTGTTATAACCCGCCGCCCTCTGCAAGTGAACCAGGGCAGTCTGATAATCGCCCGCCTGGCTCGCCACCTCCGAAGCCTGTATTTCCTGCCTGACGGCCGACACCTCTGCCTGGCTCATCGAAGATCGAGACCATGGTCTTAACCAACATCCTGGGCAGGCAATAACGATCAATAGACCAGAAACGATTATTCTGACCCGCTGAAAATCATCATATTTCAGGCCGCCGGCTCTCCATCGCATGCGCCTTGCTCTCCCTCAGCAAGGTGCCATCATAACCGAATCAGGCCAATTGCCTAGATTAGTTCGCAACCTCTTTTATTTGCGAGATTTATCATTCAATTCCCATCACGATTCACAGGCATTGCCCGACCAAAAATAGCGAATTCGTCTATCCGCCCCTCCCAGGTGTCGCGAACATCGGCCCGACCGCCAAGGATAATCTCGTCCGGCTGGCTTGAGCTCAAGCTTGTCGGCGAGTCGGCGACAATCTCCGGCTCCGGATTCCCATTCAGATAAATCGAAACCTTCGTGCCCGAACGGACCAGTTGCAATTGATTCCAAGTCCACCGCTTGACTTCCGTACGACCAACAAGCGGCTTTTTGCCGGGCTCATCGGGCCCATACTGATAAATCAGCCGCCCCGGCTTCGTCGCCTTGCCACCCAACCCCACCTGATCACCCGCCAGCCCTTGACCACTCAAATAATCCCTCGCAAAAATCCAACCCGCCACATCGCGCCCCTCTACCGGCATCCCATTCCAAAACCAGAGGGATACCAAATAATCCTGTCCCAGCCCCGGTATTCGCCCCGTTACGCGCCCGCCAGCGAAGTGGGGCGACCGATTCGTTTCATCATTCAAATTAAATCGTTCGGATTTCGGCCCCGCCAGGAAACAAAGCACTCCTGGCTCATATTGCCCGTCATGCCCGTTTCCTGAAATATCAAGAGCACGCGCCGGGGCAAATTCATCAAGCCGCCAGTAAGCCAGCGGTTTTTGCTTCAAAATATCAACCGCAAGCGGACCACGGCTTTGCTGATAAACTTTTCGTGACTTACCCGACACTTTTTCCAAAAGACCAAGCGATGCTGCCACAATCTTCGGTTCGGCTGTCGATTCCAGCCCTGCCGATCTTGCCGCCCAAGTGTTATAACCACCCAGTGGGTGAAATTCGGGCGGTGGAATATAGCCGTCGCCACCATTGGCCAGCTCAATCACCATCGTTTTTTCCATAGGGCTTTGTAATTTCAATTTTAAGCCTGTCAGCGCATAAGTCTCTGTCGGTGTTGTAGCAATTGTAATATCACCCAATCGAATCGCCTGACAGACGACATCTGTTGACTTTTTTTCATGCAGAAAAATCTGCTCCCTGGCATAAATCTCTTCCTGTGTCTTTGGAAGTCGATTACCCATGCCGCTGAGAATCCGTTTGGACCATTCCAGTCGCTGCGCATCTGGCACCCGATAATTCAAATGCAATCGTTTTTCGGCCATAGCCAGATCCGCATTTTCCTGGAATTGTATTTTTGAATACGCCGATTTGGCAATTTCAATTAAGCCTCTGGCATATTCTTCAATCTTCCAGTTGGGGTGTTTATCGGACGGCACAGTGTAATCCCGCCGCCAGATATCGCCGCTACAGCCATGCGACATCATCGCGACAAAAGGTTGTTTGCCTGGGCTCTGTCGGCCAACTTCGTTCTGAAGGCCATCACTGAAAAAGCCAAAATAATCGGCATGAATTGGCTCGACACCTGAAAAATAATGCATCGAAAAATTCGCGAGCATTGCAATTGGCCGCCCATCCATCGACGCAAACGCAATCAAGCTTAAATCAGGATCTTCAGGGCCCGCTTCACCAGTTGCATTATCCCAGTTTCCACCGGCATGCATATTCGACCGAACGGTTGTATTTCCGAATGGATCTTTGATCATGCGGTCCGGGCGAATCACCCATTGCCTCACTGCCGTATATTCCGCTGCATTGGCCTTTGAAAAACCAACTTTGGCGGGCTCAAGATTCGCCTTGGCTGATGCTATCGCTTCGACAAGTTTCATTTTCAGAAAAGGAACGTAAACAGGGTCTGGGTCAGTGCCAAGACAACCCATCGATGCCGCAGCCGAATGGGCATGAGTCGCTGAAATCATGATCCTGTCCGGGCGAATACCTGTCTTCTCCGAAGCCATTTTCTTGGCATCATCAAGAAATTCACGAGACATCATGCAGCTATCCACAACAACAATGGCAATCTCTTCCTTTCCATCTGCCACTACGATCGTCCGGGCATTAAGTTTAGTCACGGCTTTAGTTGCCGACATACTAGTCATATTTCCATTTACAAAAACGGGGTACTTGATGGGACTGACATCAGTAATACTTGCCCCAGCTTTCAATTCAGCTCTTGTGGGCTGGCTCATGAAAATCGCAGTCGTTAAAAGGACGACGCCCCCCCATTGATTCTGTCTCATTTTCTCGTTCCCCAGCGGAATAATTGCATTTGAATGATATTGTATTTCAGTCTCACGGTTTCCAGTCGGCGGGCAGTTTCAAAGACCAGACTTCGCTGGAGAGCGGACGGGCATGACCACCATAAAGCCATATTTTGTCCTTCATCACAACGGCCGAATGCTCATGTCGTGCTTTCCAGTTTGTCTTGGTAACCAGCTTTTTCCAATCACTGCCCTTTGTAGAATACCAGACATCGCCATAGTTATCCTTCTCTTTTGACCAGCCACCCAGCACCCAGATTGCATTACGATAAACCACCGATGAAAACCAAAGCCTTGCCGCCCAGGGCGCACTTGCCGTTTCCTGTCGCCAGTTTTTGCCGTCGGCTGAGCTCCATACATCATTTTTACCTTCATATTCTGGTACATAATTACCACCACCAAAAATATAAATTCGCTCATTCAAAACTGCCGCCTGATGATAAGCCCGTGGCGACCACCCAGCATTAGCCGTCTCAAGCTGCCAGTTTTTACCGTCGGCCGAGCTCCAAACATCATTTTTCAGGCTCTTCCTGTCTCCAAAATAGTAATTCTCGGTGCCCCCCAAAAGCCACATTCGCCCTTGAAATTCCACAACCGCTCCTGCAATGCGTGGTGTCCAGCCAGCTTTGGCTTTCACCTGCAACCAGTTCTTACCGTCGGTTGAGCTCCATACCTGATTACTCGCCGAATGCCCTGGCAATCGACCATTGTACCAGCCACCCATCATCCACATCTTTTTTTGAAAAGTTACATTCATAGGCAGATCAGTGTGGATCATCGGCGCGTCGGCAGTCACTTTCTCCCAGGTTTTGCCATCGCCGCTCGACCAGACATCCCGTGGCGGTGCCTGAAATGAATCAAACCAGCCACCCACGATCCAAAGGCGGTCGGCAAATGCAAATTCAGCCTGTGAATCTCGCGGATTCCATGGGGCGACACCTTCCAGCACCCAGTCGATTGCATTTTCTTTTTCGGCTTGTTTCTGATCAGCCGAAAATGCAAATGAGTATGGGATACCAATTACAATCATTAATGCAACAAGTTGATATTTCATTTTTTATTTTCCGGACCGATTCTCATTTTTCACTTCTTTTACCAGACGATGCACAGCCGCAGCGATGATATTCTCAACCTCGCCCGACCAACGAAAAGCCGGCCGGCCATATTCGTAAAGCGAAAATCCACCTTCATAACCACCCTCTTCCCAAACTCGTCGAGACGGGATATACGCTATCATATCATCGGCATAACCCATTACCCACGTATCACGACCAAACTCTTTTTTGAATCTGAGCGCATAATCGACAACAGTCTCTGCCCCCATTCCAATGAAAATCAAATCCGGCCCCAAACGCCATGCATGCAGCGGATACGGATAACTGCCACTGAATTTCTCGCCTCTGGCAAGTAATTGCAACATCCGTTCTGCCCAGCGAGCCTTCACGGCATTCGTATCTTTCGCTGCGAGTTTCAATTCCGCTTCGGTTACTGTGGCCAGATAAGGCAGATCAACCATTTCAAATGCAACCTTCAAGCCGGGGCCTACACTTTTCATCGGTTTTAATAGCGTTTCTTCTACGGCCGCCGCCAGCATCTGCCCATATCGCTCACAAAGCTCAACCTGCCGCCGCGGCAGAGGGTTTTGATCTCCACCACAGGTGTTTACAAACATCGCCGTTGTACCCGGATGGCTTTTTTCAATTGAAACTTGCGCGAAGCCTGGATAATCCCCGCAATAGGTCATGAAACTAAGTGTCGTCGGATGGCAAGCATACCCAAAAAGAACCGCTTCCAGATGTCCATTCGGGCGAGTTACAGTTAATACAGGAACGGTATGGTCCACCGGACCTTTGAGCGATTGATTATTGGCTATCAGTTTCCCGACATCTGTTTCTACATTATTCCGCCGGTTTACGGCAAATCCAGCAGCCCCCTGCCCTGTTCTCAATTCCGCCGGTTGCATTTTGCCAAGTGCTTCACCTACCATGACAACGCATTTTTCGACCATCTGGGCTGTATATTCATCCAGCAGCTTCACCTGTGCCGCATCATTGGGATAGTAATCCTGCAAATCATCACCCAGCCGTGGGCTGCAATGATTATGAGAAAAGGTAAACATCACCTGATCTCGTTTCAATTGATATTTCAATTGCAATTGAGCGAAAACACGGTCACTCATACTTTTGGGCACGCCCTGAAAGTCGCTGGTAATTAAAACGGCACGGCTGCCCTCAGCACTTTCAATCGCCAGAGCTTTCATCCAGAGATCGTGTAATTTTCCGTCGGGAACTCGTTTAGAACCATAACCTGCCAGCCAGATGGGTGTCTGAGGCGTAATTACCGCTTTCGAAACACCGGCTTTCCATTTTGATTCCGCTGAATTTGCAGCCATGGCAAAAATCAGCATGATAAAAAGAGAACCGAAGATTTGAGGCCTGATAGATCGTTTCATGATTAACCTCGGTTTAATCTGGCGGCAATAGCATCAAGCCCGACGATCGCTGCCCTGTTCGATGCTTTTCTGACAATTTCGCAAATTCGGCTGATCGTTTTCATTTCCGGATCCACCACACCAAGACACGATGGATGTGCCAGAAAGTCATAAACCTGTCGATTTTCAATAGCCGATTCGACGCATTTTTCAATCATTTCCATAAACCACTCAAGGCGCCATTGCCCTGTGCGAAATGCACCAATATCACTGATTGGGCTCATTGGAATTTCAATCAATCCGTCGTCATAACGAAATGGCTGGCTGGCTGGAATTGCGGCAAGAATCCCATCAATAATTGCATTTGAGGGCTTTTCCATCGGCTGAGTGTAGGGATGTGCCGGGTAGAGGCTGCTCACCCATTGGTATCCAAGCTCTTTGAGTATTTTCCGCACTTCGGGTTCTTGCTTCAAACCCCCATTAAAACCGCCCGGAGTACGAAAACCATTCGATTGAATACCAAGCCGCGACTGCATCGCCTTATCGGTGATTTCAATATTATCGCGAATGGCTTCCGGCACATTCATGCCCCTTAATAACCAAGGCGACCGCTGAAAGCGGAATTGCAATTCACTGGTTTTTTTGGCAGTGACGTTGACATGATCATATGTATGATTCCCGATGGGATGGCCCATTTTTGCTATTTTATCAAGCCATGAAATATCTTCTTGTTCAAAGACGCGACCCACTGTAAAGAAATGTAATTTACCACCATATTCTCTGACTTTGCGTGCTGCCGCCAACGAATAATTCTTGGCCTGGCTATCGAGATTTCCCTTTTCATAATCCCAGTGCATGACATCTCGAGTGGGGAAATTACGGCTCATTTCCAGATCAAGCGTAATTGCAATCAATGCTTTGTCCGAATCGGCAGCCCGCATGGATTCGGTTGAAATCGCCAGGGCAGCAGAAGCTGTTGTTCCGATAAAAGCCCTGCGAGACGTTTTCATTTCATTTTGCGATATCATTTTTCATTCATTTCGATTGTATATAGGCAAAAAGATCACGAAGCTGTTTTGGGCTCAATTGCCTGTAAAGATCTTCAGGCATAAGCGAAACGGATGATTCCTGAATCTCTTCAATTTCTCCGTTGGAAATCAGCGTTTTCTGACCCTTTGCATCAATCAGCGTCAATCCGTTGTCATCCCTCGACTGTGGAAGGCCTGTCAGCACCTGGCCAGACTTGGTATGCACCACCAGACTGACATACTCCTTACGGACAACACTTGATGGATCAACAAGACTCACCAGCAGAAAATCCCGATCCTGACGATTTGACGAAGTCAGGTCAGGACCAACTTTCGCCCCTTCTCCAAAAAGCTGGTGGCAATTGTTGCAATTCTTTTGAAATACAATGCGTCCTTCGATTGCATTTCCAGCCGAAGCCCGCACATCATTATTCAGCCGTCGCACTTCGGCGAGTTTCTCTTCCCGAGAGGCTGCTTCAAGTCTGCCCCAGTGCTTAGTCACGACTGCATTTAATTCTTTATCATTGAATAACGATACCCGCCTGATCTGATCAATCGGTGTTTCACTGGTAGCAATTTCATTGCGATCAACTGCCATTAACCACGCTCTGGCACTGGCTGGCCGTGCCAGCATCACGTCACGTATCTGCGATTTCAATTCGCTGCCAAGTTTTTTTTCAGATTGGTAAAATTTGATCAATCGATTAATAATTGTAGGATCATCAATCCGTGCCAGTATTTCAAGTGATGCTTTTCGAACGGCCGGATCAGTTGTATTTTCAAATAATGAAAACGCTGGGGATGATAGATCCGGCAATGCCAATATTTTTAATATCCCCAGATTTTTCAGTCGTATTTCAGGTTCTGTATCAGCCGCAAATGCCAATTCTTGGGTTCTATTGATAATGTCAGGGATTCCAATCGTGACTCCAAGGTTGGCAAGTGATAAATCATCTCTGTTTTTACCCCAGGATTCCTTTACTATTTTCGCCAATTCATGCTGTTTCAACTGATTCTGCCACATTTGCAATTGATCGGCTGGCAATTTTACCTCCTGCAAGCCCAGCAAGACTGGCTGCCACAGCGTCGCTCGATTTGCTTCTGTCGGAGCCGCTTTAATCAATCTTGTCACTGAATTTAAACCATCCGAGTTCCCCTCGGCTGCATAGCGACGAATCAGCCGCGGCAGTAGAAAACCGCTACCCAACTTCGATTTCCAGAGTGTGGGGCGAATAAAACGCTTCATCACCTCTTCCCGGCCTGAAACACTATGCTTTTCCACCGCCCACCACCACTGAAGTGGCAAAAAGGGATCTAAGTTGTCAATATTTCGATTTATATTTGCATTAATCATCGGCACAGCCCATTTTGCAGGTAATCTTGCAGCGGTTGCCGCCACCTGTCCCCTCACCCAGACATCCGATTCCTGCTCGGCAAATTCATCCAGCCGATGTGCCATTTTTTCGCTGATCTCTCCACGGTCGCCCAAAAATCGTAATGTCCAGTATCTTACAGCGACATTTGGTGAATCGAGCAGGGAATGGGCAAGATCTTCATTAAATCTACCAATGCAATAAAGTGTCCATAATGACTCGATGGATTGCATTTCTTTCTTATTCTCATTGATCGATGCAATCAACCTCTTATTTAGAACATTCAGCCGCTCTTTCGTCTGGTTATTGATTGGCCCGACAACGAAACGCCGCACCAATTCCTGTCGAGATTTACGCACTTGCCACTGATTCGGATGCAGATGGTATTTCATTAAATCATCATCACTCAGCTTGGCAAAATCTGGCGTTTTTTCTCCTGTTGCACCTTTCGTTTTTAATCGATAAATCCGCCCATTGCTGCGGTCCCAATCGGCATCAGGGTCAGGATGAGCGGTACGGGCATCGTGCCAGTCAGTGAAGTAAATCGCCCCATCAGGGCCTGTGGTAACATCTGTCGGAGCAAACCATGTATCGCGGGCATCAACCATTTGACCGCCATGTGCAGTTTTCACGGTTGAACCAAAATTTTCAATCGAGTGCCAATTCACACCGTGGCCAAGCAGGTCGCCAGCGATATAGCGGCCATTGTATTGCGGCGGTAATGCCCCCCCCTGATAAACCAGTCCGCCCACCGTCACATGCCCGCCTGTGAAATTGCGATGCGGGGCATGGTCAAAATAGCCATAAGCATGTGGGTTATGCAGTGCACCATGCTTGCCAAACGACTTAATGTAATAGCCGCCCTGAACAGCGTCGAGCAGAATATTACCGCCCCAGTTTGTGCTGTAAAGCAACCGCCCGCGGGGGTCGAAATCCAGACCCCATGAATTGCCACCGCCTTCGCAGAAAAGCTCAAAACGCTTGCTGATCGGGTGATATCGCCAGACACCCTGCTGAAATTCAATGCCGCGAATGTTGGCAGTGACGGTGCTTCCCTGACATCCATAAAGCCAACCGTCCGGGCCCCATGTCAGTGAGTTGGCCACGCTGTGCGCATCTTCCATCCCAAAGCCGGTGAGCAGCACTTCGGGGTCCGTATCGGGCACATCGTCACGGTTTTTATCAGGATAAAAGAGCAGATATGGCACATTGAGCACAAAAACGCCGCCATGGCCGAAGGCTATACCACTTGTCAGATTCAGTCCAGAGACAAAATCTTTCGCATGATCCATCCGGCCATCACCATTGATATCTTCGAGAATGGTGATTTTGTCGGCACCTTTCGGGCCTCGCGGTGGTGGTTCGGGCACGCGGTCGTATTTTGTGCGTGAATAACGATCAACTGCAACTCGTTTCAAGCCTTCAGGGTTTGGATATTGCAGATACTGGACCACCCAGAGCCGGCCTTGGTCGTCAAATTCAATCGCCACCGGCTGACGCACGAGCGGCTCTGCGGCCACAAGCTGCACTTCAAGGCCATCGGCCACTTGCATTTTTGAAGCAGCTTCTTCAGAGGAATAACCCTGCGCTGAAATACGATGAGCGAATGCTGCGGCAAAAAATGCAATTGAAATGAGGCGAAGTAGCAGATGATGCACGCGAGAGAACTCCCTGAGCAGGTCCGGCCGGGGGGGGCGAGTGAAATGAGCTGTTTGTTTTCAGGATGCCAGAAAGGCGGCGGCGTGGCAACAGTCCCTTTTTTCAGTGACGATCTGTGAGAGCTTTGAGTGCATCCAAGTCGGCCGCCGAAGGCTTATTTTGTGTTTCCCAGGCGATGGCCTGAAGACGCCGCGATTCAATCGCTCGCCTGACTTCTACCGATCTGGCTGCAATAAAAATTGCGTCGCGGCTGGCTTTATGGTCAATACGAATACCACCTGACTCGTTTTTCCAGCTTACTTCGGTAATGCCATCGGCATCGATACGAAAGACATCGACTGGCCCGCGAAGCCAGTTCGGAAGCCTAAAATTGTGAGAAAATGAACGAGGCTCGCCAAATTTAAAAACGTTTTCTGTAGCGTCCGGCTGATAGGCGATGTCATTAGCAAATAGTATTGCACAATCAGGGGCAACAATCGTGGAAAAATCCCAGTCGGGCTTGCCTTCGGCCGTGGCAGTTCGTTGGAAGTCGCCGGCATCGCCCGCTAGATAGAAAGGAGATAGCATTTTGATTTCCCGACCGATTCGCTGGATGCTCACCCATGTATCAGGATATTTCATGAGAGATTTCAGGCTGAGATTGAACCAATAAAGCGAAGTGATGCGAGTCGAGAGGGCATGCATGGCCTGTGAACGAAGCTCATCGGGTGTGGGCGATCGCCGTGACCGGCCCCCGCTTCGAAACCCACCACTCCAGCCGTCGTGTGGGCCCTGCGACCAAAATGCAACAGGCATGGGCCTATTGTTCTCCCGGAGTGAACGACACATGTCGCCAATGGTCTCAAGTGGTGCCCCCCAGGTGATCCGCTTCCCATCCCAGCGATCATATTCACGCCAACTGTCAGCGGCTGGTGCCACCACACGATAGGCATCGTAGTGAGGGAAGTCTGACAAGCCAGCATAGTAACGCCAGATTCGTTCTTCGGAGTGGGTCACACTGGTCGCAAGCCGACTTGTGCGATAGGGCAGAAATTTCTCAAAAACTTCCTGCGGTAAAACGGGCCGACCCCCGCCATATTGTGGTTCACCCAAAAATTCCACTGCGTGAATCTTTGACAACATATCGTCGCGATCCCACTGCTCAAGCGGCATCAGGCGGTTAAAAACTTTCATCGGATATCGAGACTGCAGTTCCTTATTATCGCTGTAGCCAGGTACTCGTTCGATCTGTCCGCAATTCACATGAAGGTTTGTAAGAAGTCTGAGATAAGGCTCATGTCGAAGATTATCTCCCGTCCATCCGCCACTGATGTCAAAATTATCACTCTTTATTCGCAAATGCTCCCAAAGCACTCCGGCACTCGTCATGACTTCAATCGCGGCATAGCTAAGTGGCAAATTTTCGTCAAATCTCAGACTGATCAAACCGCGATCATCTGCCGGTATTTTCAGGCTGACAGGCCGATCGAAACTACGATATAAAGTTTGATATTGGCCGGGATTTTTCGGCAGCCAGAACCGCACACCCTGAACTTCCACATCGCGATCAAGGCTACTGACAATATGGATAAACATCCGCCGGGGCTGGGGATGATCACCCTCACCCGGAAACGAAATACTTGATATCCAGAGCTTTGGCGAGTCTATCGCCAATCTTGTTTTCGGAAGCCCTTCGCCTTCTACCTCGAATGACTGCCCCAAACCCCAGCTCGATGATCGACCATTGAATGTCCAGACCGAAATTGTCTGAGATTCACCTTTGATAGCTGTGTTCAAATCGTGCCAGGCCCAGTCTTTCGCTTGTAAGAGATCAGCCGGTTTTTTGCCGTTAAACAGGCCGCGAAGAGCCGCTCCTTTCACAAATATCTGTACTTTCGCGGCCATTTCAGGGTCTCGCGGCCGACGGAATCGCATCGATTCCGCAACCACATGCGGCGTAACTGTGACACCAGTAATCTCTGCCGCATGCGCCGACATGAAAACTTGAATTAATCCAATAAATATAATCAGGCCAATCACCATTGCATTTCTTATTTTCATCACAAGAGCCTTTTACGGTTTGCAATATTATCTGAGCTGTGAAAAACCAGCAAAGCTTCACATAGAAATGAACGATGATCCCGTTTCACCTTTTCTTATTTCTTTTTTTCCTGCCTTGTGACGATCGGCACATAGCCGATCTCCAGTCCCTTTGGTGGAGTCACCAGTACGGCAGAGTCTAGCTCTGCCAGTTTACCGGCCGCAGGTGGAGGCAGATAATCGCGGTCGGTAGTCCAGTTACGATGCAGAATCTCCACTCTTTTCTGCAAGTTTTCGCGTTCGGCGTCTGTCATATCGGCATTCAGAAGTGCAGGCTGGTCGGCAAAACGATACCAGTAGTAGGTCACAACGCTGCCATCGCCAAGTGTCGATTGAAATGGCCCTGCTGCCGGCCCCGGCTTCTTCCAGCTGCTTGCTGGCTCATCAGGCGTGATATATGGCCCGTTTTCTCTGGCCTTCACACGAGGGAATTCGACTTTTGCCAGACCTGTTTCCGCAGGCACTTCGGTGGCCTTGACGACGACCCAGCGATCCTTGCCGTCAGGTTGCTTCTCCAACCGATAATATTCAGGCAGGGTCACAAGTGGGCCCGACTCCGGCTCGCTCTTTTTCACCATTTCTGCATTCCAGCGATAACCATAAGTCTCTGAATCGATCGCCATCGGGTTGGCGAATGAATTCCAGGCCAGCGGCACTTTCTGCTCGCGTGGCGTGCCAGGGGGATAGATCTGCCAGGTGGCTCCGCCCCGACTTTCAAAAGGATGGATGGCCGATGTCTTTGGATCGATCTTGCCGGAAACCGCTGAGCCACCGTCAAACCAAGCCTGCATCTGATTCCAGAGGGCGTCGCGATTGTATGCGGTGATTCGGTGTATCAGTGGAGTCTCGCCAGCTTCCTTGGACGGGAAGAGTGTCGGAGCCACCCGGGCATAGGAAACACCCTGCTTATCCTTGGAAATATAGGCAGGAACGTGTTGCGTTTCCATCTGCACGGCTTTGTTTGGCTCGGCCGGACGACTGTCAAGAAACAGGCCCTGAATCTCCGGTTTGTCGATAGTCGGCTTCGTCCAGAAATAGGGTACAAAAAAAGTGACAGGGCCTTTGAAATTACCAGTGTTCAGGAAGAGAGTCCAGCATTGGTTGCCCGTGGGCACATCTTTACCAGCGGTGGTGGCCTTGGGGGAAGTGAGCGGCAGGGCCAGATAGCCGTAGCCGAAAAGGTCGCCGCGGGTGCCCTGCTTCAAATTCAGGCCGTCCGGTGGCCAGAGCACTCGTGGGCTGAGTTGGGCGATGGCATAATGCCCGGCCGGTTTCTCCCAATTTCGGCCCTTGCCGGCAGCAGGCCCATTGGCCCATTCTACAAAATTCAGGGCCACCCCTCCCATGATGAACTTAGGCGTTTCGGTGGCAAAGCGGGTGTCTCGCCACCAACCAAGGCCGCCTTCGATGTCGGAATAAATACCTTTGCGTGATTTGTTTTCATTTTGGGCAAACATCCATGTGCCAAAAAGACCACTTTGGAATTCCTGACCTGGATAGTTTTTTACCAGTGGCCAGGCGGCGACATACATGGAAAACCCAGCGTTAAAATCGCTGGACACCTTGCCATGAGGCACAAGCAGATAACCGGCCATTTCGGCCTTCTGGGGCTGGGGATCAGCCGCCATCACCGCCAGCTCAATACCGACCAGACCTGCAGCAATACAAACGAGGAGACTAGTCCGAAACAGGAATTGACGCATGATGATGACTCTATGAGATCGAAGAGGCAGGTGCTGGAGACAGATTTCCAGTTAAAATTGATTAT
>JBILGL010000258.1:0-6304 GCA_044351075.1 Isosphaeraceae bacterium
CCAGGTCATACGCCTGAGCCCGGACTTTTGACGGATCACTCTCAAGCAGCAGTAAGTCTTCCGGCAAAGGCATCGTAAAGGGATGGTGTTCAGCCACATAGCGACGTTCTTCGGCGTCCCAGTGTAAGAGAGGAAACCGCACTACCCACGAATAGTGGTAACTCTTCGGGTCGTAGAGCTTCAGCTCGGCCCCAAGCCTGATACGCAGGTTGGAAAGTGCCTGATGCGTGACCGATTCCGGCCCAGCCACAGCGAAGATCATGTCGCCGGGCTTGGCGTCAAATCGGCTGCGAAGCTCGGCATGTACATCTTCCGGAAAGAACTTGGCGGTTGGTCCGGCAAACCCATTTTCCTCGACCTTCAGCCAAATCAGACCCTTGGCCCCATATTCGCCAACATAGGCTGTCAGTTCATCAAGCTCCTTACGGGTGTATTTTGCTCCGCCAGGGGCACAAAGGCCACGCACGCGGTCGCCATTATTCACGGCGATCTGAATCACCTGAAAAGTCGTTCGTGGTGCCAAGTCAGCCAGGTCGCGAATCTCTACACCGAAGCGCAGGTCGGGCCTGTCCACCCCATATTTTTCCATGGCATCCTTGTAATCAATCCGAAGCAGCGGAAGTTCGGGGGCACTGCCGGTGAATTCACGGGCCAGGTTAGCGACCAATGGCTCCATGGCGGTCATGATGTCTTCGTCCTGCACGAACGACATTTCCACGTCGAGCTGAGTAAATTCCGGCTGACGGTTAGCACGCAGGTCTTCATCGCGGAAGCAGCGCGCAATTTGGAAATAACGATCCATGCCCGACATCATCAAAATTTGCTTGTAAAGCTGCGGCGACTGTGGCAGCGCGTAAAAATGACCCTTGTGCAGACGACTTGGCACGAGAAAATCGCGGGCACCTTCAGGCGTTGATCGCCCCAGTATCGGCGTTTCAAATTCCAGAAAACCCTGATCAGAAAGGCTTTGCCTCATGATCTGGTTCATCCGGTGACGCATGATAAAGACTTTTTGCAACTCAGGGCGACGCAAATCCAGATAGCGATATTTCAGCCTCAGCTCTTCGTTGGCATCGCCCGCCTGAATATCAAATGGAGGCGTTGCACTCTGATTGAAAACCTCAAGCGTCGTCACCCGCACTTCGATCTGACCTGTGGCAAGTTTCGGGTTCTCCTTGCCCGCAAGTCTGGGGGCAACTTTACCCTGCACTCCAATACAAAATTCGCTGCGAAGATCACGTGCGGCGGCCATAATCGCTTCGCCTTGATCCGGCTCAAAAACCACCTGCGTGATGCCATAACGGTCGCGAAGGTCGATAAAAACCAGCCCGCCAAAGTCGCGATAGGCGTCCACCCATCCGTTCAGAACCACTTCGCTGCCAACGTTTTCCGCCTTAAGTTCACCGCAGTTATGCGTACGCTTGAGCATGGGGCACTCGATAAAAGGCCGACGATCTTGTTCGTTCCAGACATTCTGACAATCACAAAGTCTGGAAATTCAGGGACTAATGTACACTCTATGATGGAGAAAAATCAAGATTAACCCATAGTTCTTTCGGGCGAATCAGCCCTCTGTCGATAACAGTATCTCACGAAGCTCATATTGATTTCTGGAAGACAACTAATGAATCAAATAACTTCAAACATTTTGCATTAGTTTACGCCCTGACCAAACGAAAAATGCCATGAGTCCAAGCACCGTGCTCAGGCTACCATACAGCAAAGCCGGCCAGTCGGACGTCAGAAAAACCAGCGACCATCCAGCAAATGCAATCAATGCAGGGACCGGGAAAAACGGCATCCGAAAGGGCATCGAAGAAGCAATTTCTGGCTTACGCCGAATGTAAAAGAGTGTTACGATCTGTCCTAGAAATTGAATCAGAATTCGGCTCGTCAGAAGTGCGGCAATTACTGCCTCAAGATTCACCATGCACGCCAGTGAACCGATCAAACCAAGAAAAATCAGCGATCGGTGCGGAAAATCATGCTGCGGATGGAGTTGAGCAAAGCCTTTGAAAAAATGCCCTGTCCGCGCCGCAGCATAGGGTACGCGACTATAACCCAATACAGCTGAATAAGTTGCGGCAAGGGATGTCCAGAGAATCAGCCCTGTGATCAACTGTCCGGCACGGCCACCGAAAAGCCGCTCAAAGGCATCGCTGGCAATGTGCTCACTTTTGGCCACATCTTGCCAGGGCATCACAGAAAAGAGGCTGAGATTCATGCAGAAATAGAGGCCGGCAATGATCATCACCGAGATAAGAATCGATCTGGGGATATTTCGCTCTGGCCGATTTACTTCCTCACCCATGTAACAAATTTGGTAATAGCCCAGAAAATCATACATGGCGATGGCCATGGCACCGCCTACACCCAACCAAAGCGTGAATTGCCCTGAGCTTGCCGCCGAAACTGCCTCTTTCAACTGGCCGCTGGCCGCACTCATTAAAGCCCCGTCTGCCTGAGAAAAGCAGCCGATGATCATCAGCCCAACCGTGACTAGCATCCCGAGCCAAAGAATCACCATCAGTTGCCCAGCCGCCTTCACATTCCGCCATGCCAGAGCCAGCACGACCAGCATCACGGCGACAGACGACAGGTTAGAATAACGAATCGGCCACGGCGAATTTATGATCGCAACATCAAGCCCGGGAATGAGATAGCCCAGATAGAGCGAAAAACCGATGGCACCTGAAGCCAACTCAAGCGGGGCGCTGAAGAGAAACTGCCAGACAAAAAGAAATTTCAGCAGTCGCCCAGTGCTGCTCTGGCCATAGGCTTTATCGTAAAAATGAAACGTGCCGCCAGCCCCCGGAAAAGTGCCTGCCAGCTCAGCCCAGACCATGCCGTCGCAAATGGCAACTAATGCCCCAATCAGCCAAACCACCAGCGAATGTGGCCCACCCATCTTGCCAACAAAAAGAGGCATGGTAATGAAAGGCCCGACACCGACCATCATTGCCATATTGACACTGACACACTGCAACAGGCCCAGACGGTGAATCGGGCCTGTGCGTGTCGAGTCTGGAATAACGGGTGGCATGATCTTTTCGTAAACCTATGCTCTTATGTTAGTTCCGCTTGAACCGAACGTATTGATGGCACTTCACGCAGTTGACGTTAAGCTGATTAAAATTCAGAAGGGCACCATCAATGCTCTTCCGGCCGGCTGCTTTGTTCAAATCATCCGTCACACGCTGAAAATCAGCAGAATATGTCAGATATTCCTGCACGTTTGGAATTTCCGGCACTTCCCACTCTGCCGCCAGCGACATTGCCTTCAAGGCCTTGGCATTAGCTGATATTTTATCAAAGTCTTCTGTGGTAAGTGCTTCCAGCAAGTTCTTGGAATACTCCAGCTTCATGCGCATGAAGGTGGACCTTTTGGCACGCCGCCCAGCCAGATCATCTTGCGTCTGGGCCTTCACACCACGATAGACCAGCAGCCCGGACGAGCAAATCAAAAGGGCGATTGCCACGCGGCAAAGTGCTTTCCAATGGTGTCTCATTTCGGGCGACTCCTTTTATTGAAGACTACGACCGGCTGATCTATTCTGATCGTTTTCTCAGCCTTTGTCCTGTTAAGACAAAAAAATTATATCGAATTATTACACCGGTTTGAATTGAATTTTGGAGTAATTTATCCAAAAAATATTCCTTACATTTGCTTAAACACGTCAACCATTCGCAAAAACAAGCCTCGTAGTGATATAATCCATTAAGAATAATGATTCCAAGTCAAAGGCGACAGGCAAACGGTATCGTATGAAAATTGTACACGTCATTACGCGACTGATCGTGGGAGGTGCACAGGAAAATACGCTCCTGACTGTTGAAGGCCTGCACCACCGACATCGTGACAACGTTATTTTGATCACAGGCCCAGCGGAAGGCCCCGAGGGCGACCTCTTTGCCAGAGCTGAAAGCCAGGGTTTCACCGTTGAGCTCATGCCCGAGCTTGTTCGAGCAATCCGTCCGGGAACCGACTGGGCGGCTTATCGATCCCTGAGAGAAAGCATCCGCCGCCATAAGCCTGATGTCGTTCACACCCACAGCTCCAAAGCTGGAATTGTCGGCCGTGCCGCAGCATGGCAGGAAAAAGTGCCCGCGGTCGTTCACACGATCCATGGCATGCCCTTCGGCCGCTTCGAAAAATGGCACAAAAATGCTCTTTATATTGGTGTAGAAAAATGGGCTGCCCGCCGATGCCACGCCATTGTGAGTGTTGCCGATGCAATGAGCGAACAGGCCCTGGCCGCCGGCGTGGGTCGTCCTGAACAATTCCTCACTGTCTATTCCGGTATGGATGTTGATTCTTTCCTGAACCCGCCCCGCTCACGCGACGAAGTGCGTAAAGAACTCGGCCTGAGGCCGGCAGATATCGCCTTTGCCACAGTCGCCCGACTCTTCGAACTCAAAGGCCACGACGACATTCTGGCCGTTGCCCCGGAAATTCTCAAACAAAACCCAAATGTCCGATTCGTCTTTATCGGTGATGGCATTCTGCGCGACCGTTTCAAGGCCGACGCCCAACGTCTGGGAATCGGTCACGCCATTATTTTCACCGGTTTGGTACCACCAGCCCGGATTCCGGAACTGATCAGCGCGGTTGACGCCGTGGTCCATCCAAGCCTGCGTGAAGGGCTGGCACGAGTGCTGCCGCAGTCGCTCATTGTGGGCCGTCCAGTGATCAGCTATGACATAGATGGAGCCAAGGAGGTTGTCCTGCCTTCAACTGGCCATCTGCTCAGGCCGCAGGATTTGGAAGGTCTGAAATCGGCGATTCTGGATCTGGCTGATCATCCGGAGAAACGCTCGGCAATGGGTGCGGAAGGACGCCGACGGTTCGCCCACCAGTTCCGCAGCGAGACCATGACCGACGAACTTATGGCACTCTATGAACGATTACTTTCCGGTCAGCCAGTGCGGCCAGATGCGCTCCCCTGGCGACGCGCTGAATGGCTGGAAGGCACACGCATTGCTCCGGAATTCGCCTGAGCTTTTGCAAATTCGGCTGAAATAGTAAAAACATAAGGCACAAGATCAATGAATTTTTGGGAACTTCATAAATGAGCCCCAGTTAAAACTTGCGTATTGTATCAGTTAATTAATTTGATAATTTACAATCTAAAGCCCTAATATCGTTAGAGTGATTCAATTGGATCGGCTCGTGTTGATATTAGCCTGAGACGACATAATTATTATAATTAAATCAATAATTTTAATGTAACTGTTTCAAATAAGGATTTGAAATGAATTTGCATGATGATCAGGAATTGCTGAGTGTTTTGGCAATGGACCGGTCGGAAAACCAGCAGAGGCATATCCATCGATCGCTGCCGCCGTGGCAATTTGCCGAAACTGTAAGGATTGCAATCCATCGAAGGCGTGGACTGTCTTGTGCGGCATGGTTTGACAAGTCAATTTGCAATAGCCCAACGCCCCTCCCTGCAAAAAAAACAATCGCTTTTATTGATTATGGCCCTGAATTACAATTTTCCCCACGCAAGAAATTCTGGCGTCGCCACGCCAATTATCTGCTCGCCATCTGGTGGCGAATCACCTTTCGAGGTACACGCCATACTCCCTATTCGGCTGATTGATAAATAAAGACGCAATAATCTTTACTAATTAATTTCACTAAAAAAAGCCGGGCACATGCATTTTTCGCACATGTCCGGCTGAATCGTGTCTATAGTCCGCGATCAGCCCAGAAGCTGATCGGCCTTCTTCAGCAGTGAGCTGACCGGCAAGTTGTGTGGGCAGGCAGCGTCGAGCTTGTCCACATTCAGGTCGGCCATCATGCGGGCTTCTGGTGGCAGGGCCTGATAAAGGGCACGAGCCGACTGACGCTTGCCATAGGCTTCGTAATAGCGGAGATATCGCATCACGTCAGAAACCTTTACGCCGCGTGCCGCAGTTTCGCAGAGGTGGCCGCAGCCGTGGCAATATAGGTTAGCAGTCCGTTCGCGATACTGTTCCAGCAGTTTCGTTTCCATGGCAGTCAGCGGTGCCTTGCTGGCAGCCACGTTTTCACGCAGGTCGCTGAAGGTCGTCATTTCGCTCACTACGCAGGAAATTCGCGGATCGGCCCAGACGGTCTTAATCGCAGCGACTTCCTTCTTGAAACCCTTTTGAACATAATCCGCATGGCGGTCAGGATATGAGGCTTCAGCCCCACCCTGCGTCTTCATTGCGATCAGTCCGATATTCGCCTTATGGGCCCGGTCAAGGGCTTTTTCCATGGCGTCGGAATTTACTTTGTCGCGGAAGTTGTACTTCAGCATGATCTGGTCGATCCAGC
>JBILGL010000259.1:0-6286 GCA_044351075.1 Isosphaeraceae bacterium
CAGACGCAAAACGCGGCCAAAGGCCGCGTGATCGTAGTCTTCGGAACTGGTCAGCACCACGCCCAAAAGCCGCTCGGGCGGATCGACTCCATCAATTTCCGCCGGCCTCACCAGGCGGGCATTTACCCCCTTTTGCTTCCAGGCCTCGACCAGAGCCGAGGTCAGTTCCCCCGGCTCGCCCAGAATCACTACTTCCGACCCAGCAACGGGTGCAAACGAGCGGCGATCAGCCGCATTTTCCACCGGCACGGCCATCAGACGCGATGTCTGCACAGAGCCGGTTTTCACCTCACGCACGGGCGGGCGCGATGCCCCGGCACTGCCTGCAGCCGGAATCCCCGAGCCAGGCCCACCACCGGGCGGAGGGCTGTCGTATTCGGCCAGGGCCGTAATAATGTCGCCAATCGTCAGCAGCGAGCCGAATTGATCAGTACGAATATGTGGCAGATGTGGCATTTTTTCTTGAATGCCCGAAAGAATCTCGACGCGTTTGATCGAGTCAATGCCGAGATCTGTGTCGAGCTGCATGGAGAGCTCGAGCATCTCCACCGGATAGCCTGTCTTTTCCGAAATCACATCGCGAACAATCTCAACCAGCTTTGCTGAAGGCCCGGCCGGTGCTGCCGGGGCAGCTACTGGAGCGTGAGCCGGAGTTGGAGCCGGTGCCGAAACGACCGCTGCGGCGGCCGCCGGGGCGGGAGCGGCAGAGTCCAGCAGGTCAACCACATCGCGAAGCCTTCGCAGTGCCCCGAACTGGTCGGTACGCACATGAGGCAGGTCGCTGCGGCGCTCCTGAATGGCTGAGAGAATCTCGACTCGCTTGATTGAATCAATGCCAAGGTCCGCATCAAGCTGCTGATCAAGATCAAGCATCTCCAGCGGATAACCGGTCTTTTCCGAAACGATTTCGAGCAGAAGACCGGCCAGTGCGCTGCCTGGCTGACTCGCGGCCACCGGTGCAGGCGTGGAAACGACGGGTGCCGGGGCAGCAGGCGCTGGGCTGTAGACGTTTGAAACAGCAGGCGCAGGAGCTGGGCTGCTGAAAATGCCTGGCGCGTCGTCCTCAGCGTCAAAAGCTGGCGGCGAGACGGGGGCCGGTGCCGTGTAGAGCATCGTCGGCGAAGGGATCGGCTGGCCATTGGGCACGTCGGCCTGTGGGGCGTGGCTGGCGGCGGTTGCCAGATTCATTGAGGCGACGCTCGCCGTGGCCGACTCGTGCCTGGCATGATGAAAACCATTGCCGTTGGAACTGGCGACAGGCATCTCAATGGGTGTCGAGCCTGCTGTGGCCGCCGCAGCCCCGGGCAGACCAAGCAGCAGCCGAAGCGTCTCCTGAGCATGCCTTTGTGTTTGCAGAAACTGAGCATGCACCGCGGCATTCTGCTCCATCAGTTTTTGCAGGGCCGCCAGCGCACCGGAAGGAGCGGGCACCGTTGCGGCTGGATTGCTTTCATTCGATTTCATTCGGGTGATTTCCCTTGATGACTCTACGGAAGATGAAACTTGCGAAAGTGGTCTGACAGCAGGTGATGATAAAACGACAGATGATTTCGGTCCGGTATTTTCAGCCTGATTCGCTGACGTTGTCAACGCCTTGGGCTTTTTCTCAACAATCGCAGCCAACTCAGGCTTTTTCTCGATTGGCTCAGGTGCCGCTACTGGCTTTTTCTCAGGTATTGGCATCGGTTCGGGCGTCGGCCGCAGATTTGCACCGGTCAGCGGCACCGTCAGACTCTTCTTTTCAGGCTCAAGCCGTTTGGCGGTCACTTCCGGATTCCACTTCAGCCAGCGAATCGCCTGCCCACGCACCCAGAGCCGAGCCAGAGTCGTCGCCAGATCAACGATCGCCTTGTTGCCCGCCTTTTCAGGCGATTCCGAGAAGGCGAACGCCTCGCACCGACCCTGTTTGCTCACCGACTGGTTCACCAGGCCGGCCAGTCGTGAATCAGGCCCAATTTCAAGGAATGTCGAGAATCCGTCTGCTTCCATCTGTCGGATCAGCCCGACAAAATCGACTGGTCTGGCCAGTTGCTCTGCCAGAAGTCGCGATGCACTGGCAGGATCATCCGGATAAGGCTTCGCCGTCGTATTCTGATAGACCGGCAGCCCGCCACTTCGCCAAGGCACCGATGCCAGAGCCTGAGCAAGTTCTGCACTCGCGGCATCAACCCACGGGCTGTGAAATGCGGAGTCAACTTGTAGCAGCCTGGAGCGGATCGACCGACTCTTCAGCTCTTCCGCCAAATCGTTCAGCAGGCTCTCAGGCCCGGCCAGGACCGTCTGCCCCGGGGCGTTACGATTCGCCACCAGCACGCGCCCTCGGTATTTTTCCTGTACGATCACCCCAGCCCACTGCGGTTCCTCCGCCAGCACGGCCAGCATACCGCCCTTACCTTTTTGGGTATTGGCCGCCAGGGCCGCTTTGGCCATCGCCCGGCCTCGCACATCCACCAGCCGGTGCATCTGCTTCGGCGTAATCCGACCCACAGCCGCCAGAGCCGTCAATTCACCCAGGCTATGCCCGGCCACACCCTGAGGTGCCACACCAAATTCGCCCAGCAGCCGCGCCACACCCAGGCCAAGCGCCGCCAGGGCCGGTTGGGTGACTTCAGTGGCCATCAGCATTTTTTCTGCTTTGGCTCGAGCGGCATCATCAATCAAATGCACCGGGTAAACACGCGAAACAAGTGTGCCTGCTGCCCGGCCTGCCGCGGCGTCGGCTTCGTCCAGTGTTCGTGCCACAACCGGGAATCGCGTTGCTACGCCTCGCAGCATTCCGATTGACTGTGACCCCTGCCCTGTGAAAAGCAGAGCCAGTCGCCCGGTTGCACCCGTTTCGCTGTAGTGCCAGCCTTCCGGCGATTCAAATGCCTTTTGCGTGCCAGTTTCCGGCGACTTCAGCCCGGATAGCACTGAGGCCCTCTGTCGGGCCCAATCTCGCCCCTGCCGCAGAATGATCGCCAGACGGTAGCGGCTTGGCTGATCAGCCGATTTTGCCCGCGCGGCCGCAGCAATTCGCCCAAGCTGTTTCCAACTGGCTGACTCGGACACCGACTCCACAGCCTTGATCAGTTCCGCCCGTGAATCAGCCGCGATTGGCCAGAGATCGACCTCATCGCTCCAGCCGATCACTTCGCACTGTGGCCCAGCCTCTTCCAGCACGGCATGAAAATTCGATCCGCCAAAGCCAAAGGCACTCACTGCCGCCCGTCGTGGATGCTCCGGCCGAGCCGCCCAGGGGCGAGGCTGCGTTGGTACATAAAATGGCGAATCGGCCGCCAGAATCTCTTCGGCTGGATGATCGACCTTGATCGTCGGCGGAATCACCTTATGATGCAGCGCCAGCGATGCCTTGATCAGCCCGGCTATGCCCGCCGCCGCCTTCGTGTGGCCGATCTGCGACTTTACCGACCCCACAGCGCACCATCGGCCGGCATCGGGCCGGGCGTGTTCGCGATAGACCTCGGCCAGCGCTTTTACCTCAATGCCGTCGCCCACTTTGGTGCCGGTGCCGTGGGCCTCCACCAGCTCAACGGTGGATGGATCAACACCCGCTGCCTGATAGGCGGCTCGCAGGCATCGCACCTGCCCTTCCGCCTTGGGTGCATAAACCGCCTGGCCAATGCCGTCGCTGGAAGTGCCCACGCCGCGGATTACGGCATAAACGCGGTCGCCATCGCGCCGAGCATCGTCAAGCCTCTTGAGCACCACGGCGCCCAGCCCTTCGCCCAGCGATGTGCCGTCTGCCTTCTGGTCAAATGGCCTCGCATGGCCCGACTTTGATAAAGCCGGTGTTTTGCTGAAACACATAAACATGAAAATATCATTAAATGTGTCGAATCCGCCGGTGATGACCATATCCGCCCGACCCGTCGCCAACTCCATCTGCGCCAGGTGCACTGCGCCCAGTGAGCTGGCACAGGCGGCATCCACCACGCAGTTTGTGCCGCCCAGATCGAGCCGGTTCGCGATTCGCCCGGCGGTGACGTTGCCCAGTAGCCCCGGGAACGAGTTCTCCTGCCAGGCGTTGTAGTGATCGCCAATCCGGCCAACGACTTTCTCTGCCGTTTCGGCATCGACTCCGCATTCCGCCAGCGACTTCCGCCAGATCGGGTGCCCAAGCCTCGCGCCCAGTGGTATGACCATCTCGAGTGTGCCCGTCACACCCAGAATTACGGATGCACGGCGCCGGTCAAAATCACGACCGGTTGAGCCATAGCCGGAATCAGCAAGCGCGTCTCGCGCGACCACCAGGCCAAGGAGCTGTGTCGTGTCAATGGCTTCGAGATTTTTGGGCGCGATGCCGAAATCAAGAGGCGCAAAATCGACAGGATCCAGAAACGCACCCTGCCGGGAATAGGTCATGTCCGGGGCTTTGGGGTCGGCGTCAAAAAATTCCGACGCCCGCCAGTGAGTCATCGGCACTTCGCGGATCGAATCCCGGCCTTCCAGAATATTTGACCAGAAATTGGCGGGCGCGTCGGCCTGCGGAAAGATGCAGGCCATGCCGACGATTGCAATCGGTACATCGCCACTGATGATGGAAGCACTGTTTTTCGCAGGAGGATTCTGGTTCAAGATAATAGACTCGGCAACAGGCTTTTAAGGATCGATCGGTCTCAGGATTGATATGTCTTATTCTGAAAGGCTTTCAGCCCGTATTTTGGCTAAGCCCCGGCATGGGCCACAGCCGTGCCAACTGGCGAAGGCGAGCCGTGCAGCGGGCCGAGGAGCGATTCCAGATCAGCCCAGGTTTTGGGCCGGGGGTCGGGCACGCCGGGCGGCAGCACAATGCCTTGAAACTGGGCCATGCGGGCACGCAAAAGAACGGAAGCTGAGTAAAGCAGATTCAAATTGACCAGCGCCGCATGACGCTGGCGGTAGTCGTCCAGAAAGCTGCCGCGGGCCCAGTCGTTAAAAGCCGCCATGGCCGGCCCGCACCAGATCTGAAAATCCATGGCTCGGTCAGCCAGGCCACGGTTGGCCCATCGCGACGACTGCCCCAGATACCAGCGGAAAACCAGTGCCATGCGATATTTACCATCGCGTGCCGCCCGCTCAAGCTGTTCCGGGTCGCGGCTGCGGAAAAATTCCTGAGTCTCCGCCCAGACCTCGGACACCGGCTTGCGGAAGATCGTCTTTTCCAGGTTCTCAAGTTCTTTAGCTGGCAGTTGCTCCAGTGAGTCATAGCCCCGGTAAAGCTCATATAGCTTGCCCGCTCTCATCGGGAAGAGCGTGCCACGCTTGAGCACCTGCAGCTTTACGCCCATCTCAAACATATCAGCCGCCGGCGCCATCGTCACTTCAGCCTGACGTGTCTCGGCCAGCATCTTCCGCACGATATCCGACGAGCCACTCTCAAGGCACGCCTGATTGACGGAGCCGGTTACCAGATAATCGACACCCATCGTCAGGGCACCGGCCACTGAATGAGGTGTCGAAATGCCGCCTGCCGCACCAATTCGCACAGCAGCCACCGCCGGAAATTCGCGGGCAAGCTGATCGCGAAGTGCGATCATGGTCGGGAAAAGCACAATGGCCGGCTGGTTGTCGGTATGGCCACCTGAATCGGCCTCGGCTGTAAGATCATCAGCCATCGGCACCTGCTGCACCATCGCCCCCTGATCGGCCGTGATCTGACCGGCATCAACCAGTTCCTGAACCATCGCCGCCGGGGCGGGCAGGAGAAATCGCCGGGCCACTTCCACGCGGGAGACTTTCGCGATGACTCGGTGGTCGGTCACGATCCGTCCCGATGCATCGCGCCGCAGGCCACTCGCCCGATAATACACAAGTGCTTTGGATAAATTGAGATAGGCTGAGGCTTCAACCAGCCTGATTCCGCGTTTGGCAATGGCCTGGGCGATGGCCCACTCAAGTGCCGGCTCCGAGGGATTATGAATCAGATTCACGCCCCAGTTGCGGGCGGTGCCAAGGTCGCGAACCAAAGCATCGAGATTCTTCTCAATTTCAGGCAGGCTCAAGCCAGCTGCGCCGTAAATCCCGACAAAACCTGCCTTTGCCATCGCACGAACCAGGTCCGCCGAGGCAATCCCGTTGGCCATGGCGCCTGACATCAGCGCATAGCGTGCACCATGTGCCTGCCGAAATGCTGCACTGCCAAGGTTTTCTGGTAAAATGGCAGGGATTTTGGCCATGCCATAGCCCGGTATGTCAAGAGTGAGTTCACGACGGACTTCGCCCAGAGCGGTAGCCCACGATGTTGATTGATCCTGCGACAACGTGTTCCAGCCCCTCGGTGCAGATAACCCAGCGATGCAATTTG
>JBILGL010000260.1:0-6224 GCA_044351075.1 Isosphaeraceae bacterium
CTCGTCACACTCAGGCCTGAAGAGCGACTGGCGGACCTCAGAGAATTAATCGATGGTCAAAGGTCTGTAATTCGCTGAAGATTCAGGAAGACTTTTTCGGGTTGATGAAATCAGTCAAATGATGTAAAAGCCGGTTCATTCATGCATAAAATGACCGGCGGCAGACGGGGAAATAGCAGGATGGCAGAGCGATCAAGAAAAATTCATCACACAGCAGTCATTGGCGCTGAAGTCGTTTTGGGCGAGGGTGTTGTGATAGGCCCTTACTGCGTGATTGATGGTCCGATCACGATTGGCGATGACTGCTTTTTTCATTCGCATGTGCAAGTCAGCGGGCATACGACTATCGGTGCCCGAAACCGGTTTCACCAGTCATGTGCCATTGGCGGCGAGCCTCAGGATCGCGGGTATCGCGAAGAACATCCTACGAAAGTCGTTATTGGCGATGATAATGTGTTTCGTGAATTTGTGACAGTGAATCGCGGAACGATGACAGGAAGTGGTGTGACGATTGTTGGAAACAATAATTTTTTGATGGTCAGCGCCCATATTGGCCACGACTGTATCGTCGGCAATAACAATAATTTTGCCAATGCCGCTTGCCTTGGCGGGCATGTGGAATTGGCAGATAACTGTTTTCTATCTGCCTATGTGGCTGTGCAACAGAGAAGCCGGGTGGGTCGGCTGGTGATGATGGGCGGCCATTCCAGCGCCACCCGCGACGTGCCTCCTTTTATGACTTGCCGTGGTCAGACAAATATCTCAGGGATGAATCTTGTAGGGATGAGGCGTGCCGGAATTGCGCGATCCACAATCGACGCGATCAGAAATTCGATGAAACTGCTTTATTATCGTGGCCTGTCGATACCCAACGCGCTCATTGAAATTGAGTCGCAATTCGGCCATTTGCCCGAAGCGGCTGAGCTCGTTTCGTTTATTCGCTCATCGAAAATTGGTGTTTGCCGTGCGACGCGGGGTTTGGCCGATGCACAGGAATGATATTCCCTGAATATCCCGATGACGTTTCGAGTTGGCCCTTGCGGTTTTCTGCGAGAAATGGGCATGGATGTGGGCGACTAAGTCGATGATTTCACATCAAGGTCTCGACGGCTTTTGCAACTGCTGATTCCCCAGAGCTTGCGCTCATAATAAACGGTGCGTCCAAGAATTTACTTGGTTTAGAACTTGTTTCCATCAGATGGATTGATTGTCAGGAACGCTTAAATCAAGAGTTTTCTGAATCAGCCTCGTATTATCGGACGGGTGAATACTGGAATTCTGTCGATTTATCAGGTAAGTTATGGTTGATTTTTGTGATCAGAGGTGTGGGGACGTCGGATCACCTGGCACTTTTTACAGACTCTCCGAATCAGCAGGCATTTTTGGGAGCTCAGTGTTTTCCATGAAGGTTGGATTGCTTACAGGTGGCGGCGATTGCCCGGGTCTTAATGCGGTGATTCGCGCAGTGGTTCAGCAGGTCACCAACGCCGGTGGCGATTGTGTCGGCATTCTGGAAGGCTGGCGTGGAATCGTCAAGGGAATCAGTCGCCCACTGCTCCATAGCGAGACCGATGAAATTATCGGCCTTGGTGGAACAATTCTCGGTTCATCGCGCACCAATCCGTTTAAAAATCCGGAAGTTGATATTCCGGCTGTGCAGAAAAATTTCAAAGAGATGGGGCTCGACGCCCTGGTGGCGATCGGTGGCGACGATACGCTGGGTGTCGCTTATCGCCTGAACGAAGAATATGGCCTGCCGACGGTAGGTGTACCCAAAACAATCGATAACGACCTTTCTGTCACAGACTTTACGTTTGGTTTTGACACCGCCGTGAATATTGTGGTGGATAATGTCGAGCGACTGCGAACGACCACAGCCAGCCACCGCCGGATTCAGGTTGTGGAAACGATGGGTCGGCACGCCGGCTGGATTGCCTGCTTCTCCGGCATTGCCGTGGGTGCAGATTACATCATGGTGCCCGAAGTGCCTGTGGATATGGATCATTGCTGCCAGGTGCTTCAAAAGAAGCTTGATGGCGGTAAGAAATATGCGATCGTTGTTGTTTCCGAAGGCGCGAAAATGCCGAATCGGTCGGAAGTGCTGACTTCACAGGAAGTTGATGCTTTTGGCCACGTGCGTCTTGGTGGCATTGGTCAGCGAGTGGCAGAGATTATTGAAGCGACATTGAAGCGAGAAACGCGTAGTGTCGTGCTGGGCCATATCCAGCGTGGGGGCTCACCAAGTGCCTACGACCGCGTGCTGGCGACGAGGCTTGGTCTGGCAGCCGGCGAACTGGCATTGAAAAAGCGATTTGGTACGATGGTCGCCCTTTCCGGGACCAAGATCATTGAAACCACGCTGAAAGCGGGAGTGGCTGCGTCGAAGACTCTTGACCTGACTTACTTCTCGGAAGCGTCGGCATTCTTTAAGTGATTGACTTACAATCGCTTCGATATCAAAATTAAGAGGTGGGATGAGATCATTTTGATTCATTCCACCTTTTTCATTAACGACGAGTGGCAGGATTGACCATGAAACCCGCATGGCTTGAGATGACTGAACTCGAGCGTATCGAGTGGCTGAAAGCCGCCGGTTATCCGCCTTTTCGTGAAAGTCAGATTCGCAAATGGGTGGTTGATCAGCGGGCAACGTCGTTTGACGCGATGACAAATCTACCCAAAGAGCTGCGGCAAAAGCTCTCGGAATCATTTCAAATCTATTCGCTGGCCATCATTCGTAACCAGCAGAGTCAGGATGGAACCGCTAAACTACTGCTGGAAGCTCCCGATGGTGGCACGATTGAATGTGTGCTGATGCCCGATGAGGAGAGGGTCTCCGTCTGCATCAGTTCGCAGATCGGCTGCGGCATGGGCTGCGTATTCTGTGCCAGCGGATTGGGTGGCCTGAAGCGTAACCTCAACACAGGCGAGATTTTACAGCAGGTGCTAGTGCTCAGGAATCTGCTCCCGCCAGATCGCACGGTCACGCATATTGTAGTCATGGGCATGGGCGAAAGCCTTGCCAATATGGATCAATTGATCCCGGCCCTGGATTGGATCTGTTCAACAAAGGGATTGGGTATCAGCCAGCGGCGGGTCACCATTTCAACGGTTGGCTTACCAGAGAAAATCAGGACTCTGGCAGAGCTCGACCGGCAATATCATCTGGCTATCTCGCTTCATGCAGCCACGCCGGCACTGCGTGATGAACTGATTCCTGTGAATCAGAAAGTGGGGCTTGATGCCGTTATGGATGCGGCGGGTCAATACTTTACAACGACTGGTCGGCAAGTAACTTATGAGTATATTTTGCTTGGCGGTGTGAATGATCGGCCTGAAGATGCTTTGGCACTGGTGAAACTTCTGCGTGGCCGAAAGTCGCACGTCAACCTTATTCCGTATAATCCGGTGGATGAAATGGTTTGGAAGGGCCCGCTCACAGAAAACGTTCTGGCCTTTCGTGACAAGCTCAAGGCGGGTGGCCTGAGTGTGACAATCAGAAAACGACGAGGTCGCGATATCGATGCTGCCTGTGGGCAATTAAGACGACAAACTCAGGCAGGAGTTGCATCGTCATTAAACCCCTTAAATGTAATACATTAAAGCGAATTTCAAGGGCACCGGCAGCCATGAGCAATCAGGAGCAGAACTCAAGCCGGATCATGACCGACATGCTCGAAAAGCAGGTGATGGCCGCTGTGATGAGCGACCAGCCGGGAGCTTTTGAAAAACTGGTTGAGCTTTACCAGAAGCGAATTTTTCAGTTCATGTTTCATATGGTGAAAAATCGCGAAGAGGCAGAAGACCTGACACAGGAACTCTTTCTGCGTGTTTTTCGGGCACGCCTGAAATATCGGCCGGAATCGAGGCTGAGTAATTGGATTTTTATGATCGCTCATAATCTTGCCCTTAACTCCATTCGCAGCCGAAAGAGTCAGAAAGGGCAGATTGCCCGCGGGATGGCCGGGGCAGGCACGACAACAAATATGCTGGCACCCGAGCTGAATGTGGCTTCGCCCGAAGGCACTCCATCAGCGCAGATGCGCAGCGTCGAGCTTTCGCAGGTTGTTCAGGAGTCAATCTTTATATTGGCTGAGGATCAGCGCGTCGCGATCATGTTAAACAAGTATGAAGAGATGTCTTACGAAGAAATTGCTCAGATTATGGGGCGAACGGAAGCGTCGGTAAAGTCGCTTTTGTTTCGAGCTCGGGTAAATTTGAAGGATCATCTGGAAGCCTATCTTAATAAAGGAGTTAGGCCTGGTCAGATCTGGTCGGAAAATGAGCCGAAGGCATGATCGTTGGAAACAGGGCGTAGCGATAACAACTGGCTGCAACTTCTTAAAAAGAATGGTCTTGTGATACTTCGTCCGCTGAATTATTTGATTGAAATTGCTGCACCTGGTCAGTGTATCGGCTGTGGAAGATTTGTTTCGGGCGAGATCATTTGCGGGTCGTGTCACAAAGAGGTTGAATATTCGGACGATACATGGTGTGAACACTGTGCCTTGCCTGCCGAAAGTGATCACATGGCAGGTTGTCGATTCTCCTCAAACCATATTCGCGAGCAATCACTGCCATGGTTCGAAGCAAGAACGCTAGGGGCATACAGTGGGCTGTTGCGGCAGGCTTGTCTTTCGGGAAAAAAAGCCCATGGTATCTGGGCGTGTCAACAGCTTGTAAGTTATTGGCTGAAAAGGCATAAGAGCTGGGTGTTAAATCAGGGGCCAATCTGGGTCGTTCCGATACCACGGCATTGGTCTCGGTCTTTGATCCACTCTCATGATCCGGCCGTGGAAATAGCCGGTTCGCTCGTAAGGCAGACGCGTTCCAGAGAGGTGCGTATGGGCCATTTTCTGAAGCGGCAGAAGGCGACTCCTCATCTCGCCGAACTTGATAGCCAACATAGGTTTGAGCTGATGTCTGAAGTCTTCGCATCTCAGAGGAGTGCGGCTGAGTCTCTGGCAAAAATCTCCTCGGTTTTGCTGGTGGATGATATTTTGACTACAGGTGCCACTGCGATGGCGGCCGCAAACGCAATGAAGAAGGCGGGAGCCCGGAAGATTTATCTGGCGGCGATGACCCGCACCTTGGAGCGAGTGGATTAATGACTTTAAATCAATCAGGCAAGAGAGTTCTCCGTATTGGCACCCGTTCCAGCCCGTTGGCTTTGTGGCAGGCTGAGCATGTGCGTGATCTGATTATGCAAATTCAATCAGATATTGAAGTTACGCTTGTTTATATCTCAACAGCCGGTGATCGGGATCGAAATTCGCCACTTGCGGCCGTGGGTGGCATGGGTTTATTCACCAAGGAGATTCAGCGGGCTCTGCTGGATGAATCGGTCGATATTGCTGTGCATAGCCTGAAGGATCTGCCGACAGCCCAGCCTGATGGGCTTGTGCTGGGAGCGATCCCGGCACGGGAAGAAGTGGCTGATGCCCTGATCTCACCAAAGTTTAAGACGATTGATAAATTGCCAGAAGGTGCTCGGGTGGGAACCAGTTCGCTGCGGCGGAAGGCGCAGCTACTTCATGACCGCCCAGATCTGGTGATTGAACCGGTGCGAGGTAATGTGGAGACTCGCATGAATCGGGCCCTGAGCGGCGACATGGATGCTGTCATCCTGGCAACAGCGGGGCTGAATCGGCTCGGCTTTGCTGGGAATATTACCGAAGTGCTTGGCCCGCCAGCATTTCTGCCAGCAGTGGGGCAGGGGGCTTTAGGGGTTGAGTGCCGCCGCAACGATGCCTGGGTAAATGAGGTGCTTTTGCCTTTAAATCATGGAATTACAAGAGCTTCTGTATTGGCTGAGCGGCATTTGCTGCGATTGCTGGAAGGGGGCTGCATGATTCCGCTGTCGGCTTGGGGCAGGGTGGATGAAACAGGTCGGCTGAGGTTAACCGGTCGTGTCTTTTCGCTGGATGGTCAGCGAATGGCGGAAGCGGAAGCTGAAGGCGAAGTGGATGCACCTGAAGAACTTGGAAAAAAAGTTGCTGAGCAGTTACTGGCGCGAGATGCGGCCGCCATTTTGAGTACAAGCCCTACAGGCGGTTGAATCGTGCCAAATGGTGAGCAGAATCGGCCTGAAGAGAAGACTGGTGCTCCCGTTTTTTTCGATAAATGAAATGGAGTGGCTCGCACGGACAGGCGGGCTGAGATGTCTGCAACGGCTTGATTGATGCAAACAATCCATTCGATCAACGGACATGATGCCCCGATTC
>JBILGL010000026.1:0-16517 GCA_044351075.1 Isosphaeraceae bacterium
CCACAAACCGTACCGAGCCTTTACAGACCTGATTTTTGATTCACCACGTAACGGCTGGGGTGTTCAATTAATCAATGCTTGCATGTATCGAAGTGTAGGATTCAATAATCCTGCGAGCAGTTGGTTATCGAACTGCAATTGAGAATTTCTTGCCAAAGCGGCTGAAATTATGGGATTTCTGAACTCCCAATCGGCCTGCCGGGGCAAACATCGATACGTTTGAGCCGCTTGCCATGATCATTCCGCCCTTGGGTGTCAGGGGGATTGATCCACTGCGAAGTGCAACACGTAAACCGTCTGTCACCTGTCCGGGCCGTGCTGACATGAGTTGCCGAGCGGCTCTGGCACCAGGCGTCATGCTCATCACTCGGGCGCTGCCGTCTCGGAATGTCAGCGAGAGAACTGATTCTGCAAGGCCATCACCATTTGAGTCGCCAAATGAAAGGCTTGAACCTGTAATGGAGTTCTTACGTCGCGTAAGCTGAGAAAGCTGGCCTGCCGCCATCACCGTTTGCGAGCTTAACTCCCTGCCTTCAATATTCAAATTCCAGATTTTCAGGTTACTACGATTGTCAAGGCCCGACATAATCACCGTCCGACTGGTCGGATTAATCGCCACGCTCGCCTGACGAACTCCCGGTATGGTTTTTGACATGATCAACTGACCTGAGATTGGGTTCGATATTCGAATTTCCGAGCCGTTAGCCCTGGCCGATGCCTGCACAATCTCAGCCTTGAAATCGCCATTCAGGTCACCTGCCGCAAAGCTCGTTGCCGTTTTATCAGGTGCCGATATGGCCATTGCGGAAATCGCCGGGCGGGAGGCGGAATTTGACAGGTTCCTGGCCATGGCAGGCTGAGGAATTATCATCGCTCGCGAACCGGACGAAGGACGCGAGGCTGCTCGCAGCCCACCATCCTGACCAGATGTATCGATCGGTCCGCCACCCCAGATCGTGTAGGCCCTGACACGGCCAGGCCCGCCCTCTCCCAGCACTGTCAGGATTTCAAGATAGCCGTTGCCGTCAATATCTGTCACACTCACATTTACGCCTTCCTTCTGAGACGCGTCGAATGCGAGAAATTCAGAGATCGGCTCCATGGTGTCGGCATTGACGACCTGCACAAGCGGCTCAAGACCCGGCGATGCACCTATTGCCAAAATCGGCGGCTGCACCAGCAGACGAAGAACCCCGTAAGTGGTAAGGCCTGAGGCATTACGAACGACGTAACCAACTTCGTCTGCACCGATGAAACCTCGAGGCGGCTGATAGAGCACTTCGCCAGTGGCTGGGTCGATCGAAATGGTCGAGCCGGAGATAATTCCATTGGACTTTGCCGAGACAAGAGTAAGCCCAGTCCCAGTGGGCAATCCAGCAGAGGAAGAATCATTTGCGATGACATTGATTCGTGTCGGCTGGAGCGATGTTTCAATCCGTGCGAAATCATCAGACACGCTTGGTGCTTTATCATCATCGGTCGAGAGGAATCGAACGGGTATGTTTGTCCAGCTGCTGTCAACATGAATCATCAGGCTACTGTAAACCGATACGTTAACACCCATATTGACAGGCTCAGCCGAACGGCGACCTGGTTCCGGCTCAATTTCCAGCCCCGCCAGAATCGTATTCACACCTTCAACCGTGCCAAAAACCCACGCACCACTGTAAACAGGAATCGGATAAAACGAGGCATCGGTTCGTTCGACTGAGCTGATCAGTGTGCCGGGAAACAAGCCATTCTGAAATGGCCACATAATTTGCACACCGAATTTCACAGGCCATTCCGAGCCGTTTTTGATGCTTAACAGCGGCTTTCCATCAACGGCCAGCGGCGATCGTGTAGAAGTCGGAAACGACACCTCGGGCGAAGCGACTTCCAGCGACCATGGAGAAAAGGCTCCGGATGGCTGGGAGTAGGAAACTGTTGCAAGTGCCTCTGAAATATTGCCATCGGCCTCAATCGTGTATGTAAAAGTGTCCCAGCCACGCGGAGGATTATTAGGGAAATACCGAATCTGGTCACGCCCGGATGGGCCTTGGCCACGTACGATTTCGATCGAGCCAAAGGTCGGCTCAGTCGTTGAAACAATTCGGGAACGCGGCGGATCATTTTCAAGCACGTCAACCAGAACCGGCGTCAGACTGACTGCGTCTGCCGCAATCGGTACAGTTATAAGATCGTTCACCGCAACCGCCAGTAGTTGACGATCTTCAAGTTTGAGAATCTCGAAATTCGACTTCTGTTTCGATGATCTATAAGAACGAATCATGCTGAAGGTCTCAAAGCTGTATGAACTGGTAAATTGTAATAGTACATATTACTTTTGTATTCGTTTCAGAGAGTGATGGCAATGGAATTCTCAAAAAAGGACGAATTTAGCAGCCAGAAAAAAGGAACCAGCAAATTCAGGCGAAAGATTTCACAAAAAACAATATCAGAGAAATAACTGACAACTTTTTCATTTACAGAACAGCAGGTATTAACGCCCCCTCTGCAAACGGATCATCAATTATTATCCAAGCCGCGTTTCCTTGCGATTATTAAAGGACTGAAGACCAGATTCAAATCAACTTTTATGAGGCTGTCGTTTCAATGAAACGAGTGGCTGCTTAATCGCCTGCTGGATTTATCCAGGAAATCGTTGCTATGATTAATTTTAGAGGCTTGCTCAGCATCTGCCCCGTATTTTATATCCTCAAGATGATCAATTTGAAACTCAATGAGCGAGTGCCAGACAACATCAAACACAATTCAATAATTGTTTCAATCGAAAAAAGAGGACGGAAAAATTCCGCCCTCTGCAATGACCAATTTGCGAATCATGCAGGTTGTTATTTGATTTCGAGCATTTCCACGTCGAAAATCAGCGTGGAATTGGCTGGAATGGAACCTTGGCCTGAGCTGCCATAGCCAAGTGCAGCAGGAATGGTCAATTTTCTGCGTTCGCCAACTTTCATTCCCTGAAGGCCGGCGTCCCAACCCTTTATCACTTGTCCAGCCCCTAAAACCAGCGTGAATGGCTGATTCTTATCGCGAGAGCTATCGAATTTGTTACCATTTTCCAGTGTACCGGTGTAATGCACGGTGATTGACTGGCCAGACTTGGCACCGTCACCTTTGCCTTCTGCCAGGACCTCAACTTTCAGACCTTGCTTTTTAAAATCTTCAATATCAAAAGGTTTGGCGGCTTTTGCGGCGGCATCGGCAGTCTGTTTCTGCAAGGCTTTCACCTGGGCTGAAGCCGTTTCACCCAGAGCGACCGGCGCTTCCCCTTCCTTCTGAGGCGGTGGCTGGTCAACTACTTCCATCCCCGAAGGTACTACTGGCATGATTTGAGGTGGCTCACCGCAACCTGTTGTCAAAAGCGATCCTGTAAAAAACAGAATGAGCATATAGATTTTTTTCATTTTTCGTTTTCCGATCAGGTATGATTCCGTACTGAGTTGCATATGTTCAGGAAATAGAACTTCAATCCCGAACTGATCAATGCTGACATAACCTTATTATGATCACCAGCAAGCCTTTTGGCCAGATGCCACCAGAGCTCTCAGACGAAGCGCGGAAGCCACTTTCACAAGGGTAACTTCCCATCTCAAGCCCAGACCAGTCGAATGATCCAATTTCTATTCATGAAACAGTGTTTTTTGGACTGGAATTCTGAAACATTGCTGATATTCAGAATTACCATTCACAGCTGCACCAGACTCACGGCGATCCGCCCCCCGAAACAGACGCTCACATCCGCCCCATCCACTCGTGGCCTCTGATGATAGACGCCTGAATATTCCGCTGAGTTGGCGTCGAAACGATAATCCAGTGGCAACGGCGACCGATCCCACGGGCAATAAACCACTTCCGGCATTCCGGCATCGGCCGCCAGGCAGGGCAGATTGACATTCCAGAAGGCGTGTTCCGGCAGATCCTTCTGAATCAGCTCGCTAATCAGTACCGACGCCCAATCGGCCGCCTGCTCCCAATTGATCGGATGATTTCGCGCAATGTAGTGTGAGATGGCAACCCCCTTACGCCCATGAAAAACGGCTTCGCGTACGGCAGCCACTGTGCCGGAATGAAAAAGATCAACCCCGAGATTGCCGCCGGCGTTAATGCCCGAGATCACCCACTGGGCCTGAGGGCTGAACCGGTAGAGAGCCAGCCGAACGCAGTCAGCGGGCGTGCCTTCAACGCTGTAACCTCCTTCAGGTTCAGCTTTTGAATGAATTTGTGCATGTGTCGTGACGGCATGCCCACAGCCCGAGACAGCTTGAGCGGGTGCTACCACCAGACTCGAGCCCGTTAAACGGCCGATTGCTCTCCTTAAAGCAGCAAGGCCGGGGGCCGGATAGCCATCATCGTTGGTCAGCAAAAATTTCGGAAATGCTATTTCTGATTGACCTTGAGTCATCTGCTCTACACTTTTTCCTGCTGGATCCTTGACTATTCACGGCTATACGTTATCATATCGACGTCGGGTTGATGACTTCACTTTGTGAAATGATCAATCAGACGAGTGTTGGGGACGTAGCTCAATTGGTTAGAGCACCGGCCTGTCACGCCGGAGGTTGCGGGTTCGAGCCCCGTCGTCCTCGTTTTGTGAAACTCTATCAATTTTATTACTCCTTACCTCAATGTTTCGAAACTTATTCTTTTTGCTGACACTTTTTCTTTCAATCTTTTTGATAATATTTTTGACAGAAACCTTAACATAACATTTTTTGGGTCCGATAAGATGAATCCGATTGCAACTTTGCTCCGTTTTGGTGATCTTTACATTCAGACATCTCAGATTGAGCGAATTCAGTACCTGGCAAACGATGCCGTAGAAATCAAGACCCGCACCTGCACGCATGTGATTAAAGGCGCTGCGGCTACGGACCTGCGAACCTATATTAATAGCTATTCGCAGTCGTTTAATCTCGGTTGATTACGCGTTATGCTGCTACTTATTTATATCGGCACCCGATCAGTTCAATGCTTTGCTGACTGATTGGTGCCGATTTAAATGGCAACTATTTTCATTTGATTTATGGAACAAGGCTGATGCAATTTAACGTCGGGCCCAGCGAAGGCACGTTTTAAGATTCCAGCCCGAGGCGATTTTTTCAGGAACTGGGCCAGGCAAGAAGATGATATTGGCACGATCTATCGTTTGGGCCGATTCAATCTCGGCCCATTCCTGCGCTGATTGACCGATAGACCAGGCCCGATAATGTAATTGGTTGACCAACACATCCCAGAATATCTGTGGGTCGTAGCCCAGCAGGCTACAGGCTTCGCGATTGACCTCCATCAAGATTGCCGGCTTGAAATTCGCAAGTGTCTGCTGCATGCCCCTGATGGCAAAGCCCTCTGCACCTTCAATATCCATCTTAATGAAATCAATACGGGTTAACTGGTTGGCTTTGACAAAATCATCCAATACAATAGCCGGCGCTGTGACACTTGACGCAGTTCCGCCTATGGCAAATGAACCATGATTTTCCTGAATATCCTCTGCCTGATACAGGCCCAGATTGACGGTTGTATTTTCATGCCAAACCGCCATCCGGTTTAAAACAATATTATTAATTGCATTTCGCCTGATATTTTCTGAAAGTCGTTGAAAATTTGCCGGCACTGGCTCAAATGCATAAACACGGCCCTTCTCACCCACTTTTTTTGAAGCCAGCAGGCTATATTGGCCGACATTCGCCCCAATGTCAATCACCGTCTGACCAGGCTCAATCAGCGACGTGAAAAGATAGCTTTCGACCGGCTCATAAGCACCCAGAAAATAGATATGACGCTCTACATGATCGTAAAGGTCGCAGGCCACCACACACCCGTTTGGTAAATTTGAGTAGAGAGACTTGCCGGAAGCAAGTCGTGGCCCCTTCTCTTCCATGCACTGATAAAGATAGCCGGGGGCTTTATTCGACCACGCCCATGCCTGCAAGAGCTTTCGGCTGAGCGGACGCAGCGGTGAAAATTCCGGTATGAAACGAAATAATGTCTGAATCACTGATCAAACACCAATTGAGGAGAAAGTTGATACGCGAAAAGCTTGATTGTTCTCAGCATAGTCATTGAAAACATGAAAGTATAGCCAAAAAAGAAAAGCCAGGAAATTTGATTAATGAAATCGACATGAAGGCATGAAATGAAAAGCATGCGTTGGATTTATGCGACAGAAATTAAACAGAGGGATTGATCAGGTCGTAATTACCGATCCTCTAGCAGATCACGCAAGGCCTTAGAGCGGGGTTGATCAAAGAGCTCAGCGGGCGGGCCTTCTTCAGCGATCCGGCCGGAGTCAAACACGGCGACCCGATCTGACACACGACGAGCAAATGACATGTCGTGTGTTACGACAAGAATTGCAAGATTTTCGCGGGCGAGATCACGCACCAGGGCAGATATTTCGCCAGTCATGCGAGGATCGAGGGCGCTAGTGGGTTCGTCAAAAAGCAGCCCAGCCGGCTTCATCGCCAAAGCTCGGGCGATGGCAACCCGCTGCTGCTGGCCGCCGGAGAGGTCGCGAGGCCTGGACCCGGCTTTTTCCTCTAGCCCCATTCTCGAAAGCAGTTTCATCGCTTCCTCTGCGGCTTCATCACGCGAATGGCCCAGCACTTTGACAGGTGCTTCAATGATATTGCCCAGCACGGAGAGATGCGGAAAAAGATTAAATTGCTGAAAGACCATGCCAAGTTTAAGTCGCAGGCGGCGGAGCAAATTGAAATCGGCCGCCGAGCCTGGAGTGATTGTCAGATCATCTACCCGAATAGTGCCCGATTCAAACGATTCAAGAGCGTTCAGGCAGCGAAGGAATGTCGTTTTACCAGAGCCGGAGGGGCCGATCAAAGCGACCACTTGACCTGCGTCAATCGTCATTGAAAGCCCGGAAAGGACTTCAATGGGGCCAAATCTTTTGTGAATGCCATCAGCTTGAATCATTGCAGGATTATATTACCTCAGTTTCAATTGATTTTAAATCAATGGCATGTTTGATTACAGATGATTTTCATCAGCTTCAAGTTTGCGTTCATACCACGAAGCGAATCGGGAAAGCGGCCAGCTCATGGCAAGATAGAGAATAGAAGTGATTAATGCAAATTCAAGCACTTTTAATGTGCTGTTTGCCAGAATGGAATATTGTTTGGTGAGCTCAACGACTGTGATCACAGAGCAGACTGAAGTATCTTTAAAGAGAGCGATAAAATCATTGGTTACGGGAGGAATGACGATTCGAGTGGCCTGCGGAATGATGATGCGGCGAATGGCTTGACTGCGTTTCATCCCAAGGGCCAGTGCTGCTTCCATCTGGCCATCTGGAATGGCCTGAAGGCCGGCGCGGTAGATTTCAGACTCATAAGCTGAGTAATTGATGGCCAGGCCAAGGATCGATGCCAGAATGGCCGGGAGGCCGAAGCCGAAAAGCTCAGGAATGATGTAAAAGATGAAAAAAAGCTGGAGCATGAGCGGTGTGCCGCGAAGAAATTCAACATACATTACCAGCAGTGGCCGCAGGAATCGGGGGCCATAAAGCCGACCAATTGCAACAGAAAGACCAATCGCAATGGCAAGTGGCATTGACGAAAGCGAAAGAAAAACCGTCATTACGGCAGCTTTGATAAGAAATGGTAAATAGCGGCGGATTCTAAATTCGCTGGTCTGCTTTGCCAGACTCATTGTTTGATTGATTGCATTTTCCCACTGCTGGGTATCAGCCAGCATAGACTGCTCTTCATGCCAGAGATTGTATTTCTCAAGAATCAAACGCAACTCGCCAGAATCAATCAGCTTACCGATGGCACGATCAACTGCTTCGGCAAGCAGTTTATTCTCTTTATTGAAGTAAATGACATACCAGCCCGGGCCGACTCGGTCGGGGGTTAATTTCAATCGACCTGTAAACTCTTTCTGACGGATATACCATGAGGCGGCCGGCTCGTCCTGCAAAGTGGCATCAACCTGGCCATTGCGTGTGGCCAGCATGGCGTCCGTCGCACCATCAAAGCGAATAATTTCCAATTTTTCACCGCTGTTTTTAGTGGCAAATTCGTCGGCCGATGAATTAACCAGTACACCGACACGCAATTTCTTCCCCTGAGATGCTTTTTGCAGTAGATCATTCCACGATTGAACAGGAGATGCTTCTGGCAGCATTAATGCCAGCCGATACCGGAAATAGGGACGACTTGGACGATATTTTTCGACATAAACCGGTTTTAATTCAAAACCATTACAAATGAAATCAACATCGCCTTTTGATAAAACGCGAGGAAGCTGATCCCACTGCCCCTGATGAAAAACCGGTTTTAGTTGTAATTCGCTGCCAATGGAGGCGAGGATCTCAGCCTCAAATCCATCAGGGGCATTGGGTTTGTCAGGATTCGGTATAAAATAAGGGGCGCCGCCTTCAAGATCTGCACCAAATCGCATTTCACCGGCCTTGCGGGTTTGAACCGCATCGGCTGCGGGCAGGCGATTGGGTTTCATTATTCCAAAATAACCGGCAAGCAATATGAAAATAAAAAAGCTGTTTCGACGCCTTTGAAACAAATCGTCAGCCATCCATTTCATTTAACGCTCCGGCTTGAATCTGAATTCCATGGGCCCCTGACAGCAAAGGCAAATCTGCGGATATCTTACTGCAATGGTACAGACATCACAATAGTATTGGGGCACGCGCCAGCGGCCCTCGTTTTCAATCTCAACGTTGATGGTCGTTACCGAAGGCTTACCAGGCCGGGTTTGAATCCTGAGCCGGGCCTTTTGGCCAATCATCGCCGGATCAAGAAAAAAAAGCCTTGCCGCTTCATCTTTTTCCAGAAGAAACTCTTCGCCTTTTTCGGTTTTTAATTTGATTTTGAAGTCATCAACCGCACCTTTATCTGCCTTAGTATTTTCGGTTTTCATGATTCGGCCGATAACGACCATTTCCTGAGAATCCGACGCCTGGCTGACATTGACCAGAAGAGGGGCGGCCTCTATAGAGAAGAGCAGTGTTCCCAAAATCGCCATTAATTGCATTTTCATGACTGAATGGACCTTCAGGCGAGTCATCGGGCGAAAGAGATCGCGAATGCATGTTATTATTGTCAATTGAAATGCCAATCGTCCATCGACTTTTTCATCCATCATAAAATACCGGATTATCCGGCAGAAAACTTCATCTTTTTTCCGGAAAAAAGTGATGGATAAGCGACCAAATTTTCGAGAGAATTGAAGATGGAAATTGTTTGAACTCTGATTGGCAGGACGAATGGCCGGCCGGGAAGGAATCTGAACGATGAATAAGCGACGTTCTTTCTTTTCACTTTGCCTTTTGGCGACAATCAAGCCCGTCTGCCTTCTGGCCCAGCAGTCTAATGATCGGCTGGCCGCTGCCCGCAAAAGAATGGTTACACGGCACCTGGAAGAGCGTGGAATTAAGGATGCTCGCGTGCTTGAGGCCTTCCGCACCGTGCCAAGGCACGAATTTATACCGGCAGATGTACGGCATCTGGCTTATGAAGACGAGTCGATTCCGATCGGCGAAGGGCAGACGATTACGCCGCCTTTTGATGTTGCATTTATGACTGAATCACTTGCTCCCAAGGCGACTGACCGGGTTTATGAAGTTGGCACCGGCTCAGGCTATCAGGCTGCGATCCTGTCAAGGCTTGTCAAAGAAGTCTATTCGGTTGAAATTCATAGGCCGCTGGCTGACGGTGCGGCCATAGTGCTGAAAAAACTCGGTTATTACAATGTCAAAAGCCGTCATGGTGATGGCTATGAAGGCTGGCCGGACGCAGCCCCCTTTGACGCCGTGATCGTGACCTGTGCACCCGAAAAAGTGCCGGGGCCGCTGGTTGAACAGCTTCGCGAAGGGGGCCGGATGGTCATTCCGATCGGCGACAGATACAATCAGACAGTCTATTTGATGGTCAAGAAGAATGGCAAACTCGAGCAGGTCAAAGCCCTGCGGCCAACGCTTTTCGTTCCGATGACCGGCAAGGCCCAGCGCGAGGCGGCAGCAGAGCGGGGAAAAACGGACTCAAAGCCAGGCGCAGCCATTTCGCCCAAGGGCGTAAAATAAAAAAAAGGGCATCGCATGCAGTCTGCCCCTCTCAGAAAAGGCTCTGAATTTGTCCGATGCCTGATCATCGGGCTCATTGCAATTCAGGTTTTAAGCACAATTTCAAAAGCAGTTCATGCGCAAGTTACCAGTTCTGCGGCGAAAGCGGAATTGCCGAATGATCAATTGGTTGTTCGCCCGCCACCTGAGCCGCTGGATGATTTTGAGATGGACGCAACGCCCGCCGATGGTCGCCCGGACGGTTGGTATAACGACCGTGGGGCGACATTGGTCTCTCCCGGTTATGAAAGCTCACGTTGCCTGCGTATCGCGAATGACAAGGCTGGTCGCCCTGCCCGCATCAGTCGGGCATTTGGAGTTGACGGTCGCGTCTTTTCCGGGCTGAGGGTTGGGGCATGGGTACGCGTCAGCAAAATTGGCCACGGCGAGCATCAAGGCGAGGAACCGAGCCTTCTTATAGACTTTCTGAGCGAGAAACTGGTTTCAACCAGTCGGGGAACGCTTGGCCCGTTTAATCGAGTGACAACCGGTGAAGACGACTGGTTTTACGCATCAAAAATCATGCCAGTGAAGCCGCAGACGCGTGATGCCATCATGACCGTTGGCCTGATGGGTGCCACCGGAGTATTTGAAATTGATCGACTGGAGCTGGAGCTGCTGCCCAGAGAGGTGCCGGCCCAGGCAAATCTTGTGCTGAATGAAGGGTTTGAGCTGGGCGACCTGAAGCCTGACCATTGGACGATTGATGGCTCTGCCAGGCGAGTGATGGGTGGCCTCAGCTCAAAAGCAGCCATGGAGCTGGGCAGAGGAACGGGCCGGGCACTGATCGGCCTGGGGCGGATGATGGATGGAATCAGCCAGCTGAAGATCAGCCTTTCGGCAAAGTCGCAGGGGCTTCGGTCGGCTGGTAGCGGGGGTGCGGTAGCGGCTGTTTTTTTTGTGGATGAACGAGGCGCTGCGATTGTCAACCGGCAGTCGCAGGTGGCTTTTCGTTTCGGCGGCACGGCGAATTGGTCGGAAAAAGAGATTAGCGTTGAAGTTCCGGCCGGCTCGGTCGGTGCTATTCTGCAATTTGACAAGATCGATTCCGCTGGCTCTCTGCTCATAGATAACCTGAAAATCGTGGATAACGATGGTGCCGTTCGATGGCAGCCACGCAAGATAGAACTTGCACCGGAAGCGGACCGATGGCCAGTTTTTCAGGCGATTGAACGTATTGAAGAAGGCTCGGTGCTGGACACAAGCCTCTGGGGTCTCTCCAACCCTTCAGGCCGACTGACAGTGCGCGGTGGCAGGCTTGTTGATGCGGGAGGCAAGCCGGCGCGGCTTTGGGGGGTGTCGTTGTTACCAACTGCGGGCTTTCCTGAAGAAGGGCGGGCGGCGAAAATCGCCGATAATCTCAGCCGACTTGGTGTGAATGTGGTTCGATTTGGTGATCTTGATCTGGCTTATGGACCAGGCCGGAGCCTGATCGACGACATTTATGAGAACACGGGTGAGCTTGATCCGGTTGCCTGGGCACGAATGGACAAACTGCATAAAGAGCTTGCGGATCGAGGAATTTATTACTCGATCGAGCTCCATGCGCATCGGTTGTTTCGTGAAGGCGACGGCGTAAAGGATGCTGCGGAGCTACCGCCGGGCGGCAGTGCGGCGGCGGTGTTTGATTCGAAATTAACCCCGAAAATTGATGAGCTTGCAAAGAAAATTGTCAAAGAGCCTCGGCCTGAGAGTGGCATGCCGCTGGCAGATGACCCACACCTGGCCTGGGTCACGCAGATGGGCGAGATATCAATGCTTGAGCTGGAAAATGGTGTTTTTCTGGCAAATGATCGGCAGCAGGAAATGCTCAAAGATCTGCAAAAACAGTCAAAATCAGGTAATACGAAGCGGGTTCATCGCGAAATTGAAACTCGCCGGGTGGCGGATCTGGCCTCATTGCTGAAGTCAACGGGGCTGAAGGCACCTCAGGCGGGGGTGGGGCATTGGCAGCGTGATGCCGACTGGCTTGAAACATTATCAGCACCGGGTCTTACAGTCATTGAAGATCGATTTTACTGGCCGTTTCAGCCTTGGGCCCAGCCCGAATATCGCAGCTCGCTTTTTGACACAACGCGCAGCATGACGGCGGCCGTTGGCAGCAAACGAAAGCCAGGTCAGGCTTACGTGATGGCACAATGGTGTTCGCAGGTGCCAGGCGGCTGGGCCTTACCGACGGAAGCTGCCGACATACTTTTAGGTGCCTGGGCGGCTCGAAGCCTGGATCTCGACGCCCTGATTCGCCGTGGCCTGGCCAATTATCCGGAGAATTGGGGTGCAGCGGCGACCGGTACGGGTGGCGACCGCGACATTTTTCCGATGCCCGAATCTCTCAGTGGCATGCCGCAGGCCCTGGCAATGATGCCGCACGTGGCTTCGATCATGCGCAGGGACCGCACGGAAGCGACGGCCAAGGCAACGCCACCGGCCACTCGCCCCTCTGCAAAAACGAAGCCGGTTTTCGGCAAGGCTCCGCTGGAAGGCTGGGACGCCGTGGCTGGGCTTCTTCGAATCAACACGAAGCACACGGTCGGCCTTGCGGGAAGAGTGGGCGAGGCAACGACCGAAAACGGCCGTTTTGATGGAATTGAACTGGCTCTCGACACACCAACAGGTGTGATTATCGCCAGCTCGGCCACGTCATCGCCTATTGCATCGACAAATCGGATTCTGGTCACAGTCATGGGCCGGGCCGTTTCAACTGGTATGCGATTTACCGACCAGTGGCAGAAGGAAATTGCGGAATTGGGATATCCACCGTTACGAATCGAACCAGTAAAAGGCCGATTTACGTGGTCCGGCAGTCAGAAGATCAAGGTTTATCAAGTAGATCAGAACGGCAAGCGGGGCAACGAGTTGTCTGTGTCTCAGAATGACGGAAAACAGGTGATCGAGCTTGATACGGCTCAGGCTGGCCCGCATTGGGAAGTGGTCATTACTCGATAGTTTCGTTCATCGCGATTTTGAAAGCATTTTTTACGTTGGTTTCATTAGAATAAATAAAATTGACGACCATCACGCTGGAAAAATCAGGGAATCTGATGACTGAGCCTCAAATCGACCGGAAACCGAACCGACTCGCCCAAGAAACCAGCCCTTATCTTCTCCAACATGCCCAAAACCCGGTTGATTGGTATCCCTGGTGTGACGACGCATTTGCACGGGCTAAAAAAGAAGACAAGCCAATTTTTTTGTCAGTTGGTTATTCTGCCTGCCACTGGTGCCATGTGATGGAGCGTGAGAGCTTTGAAAGCCCGGCCATGGCAGAGCTGATGAACGAACGATTTATCAATGTGAAGGTTGATCGCGAGGAAAGGCCCGACATTGATCAGATCTACATGAATGCCGTGCAGGCGATGACGGGTCGTGGCGGCTGGCCGATGTCCGTATTTCTCACACCCGACGGCAAGCCATTTTTCGGCGGGACGTATTATCCGCCCGAGGATCGACATGGTATGCCAGGCTTTCGGCGTGTGATCTTGTCGGTTGAAAATGCCTGGAAAAATCGGCGTGAAGAAATACTTCAATCAGCCGGCGAAATGACCAACCATCTGGCCGACCTTGCAAAATTACCGCAACATGATGCCGCACAAGAGCTTGGTCCAGATATTCTGGAATCGGCAGCGGCAGCGCTCAGGCGACAGTTCGACCCCGTTCATGGTGGCTTTGGCCAATCACCCAAGTTCCCACATCCCATGGATTTGCGTTTTCTTCTACGATATGGTGCCCGGTGTGGCGATGCCCACGCCATTCACATGGTCAGGCACACGCTTGACAAAATGGCAAGAGGTGGCATTTACGACCACCTTGGCGGAGGATTTGCGCGTTATTCAACCGATGCCAAGTGGCTTGTGCCGCATTTCGAGAAGATGCTGTATGATAATGCACTTCTAGCACTTACATACGTTGAAGCCTGGCAATTGATGGGTGAGGAAGATTTTGCGAGGGTTGCCAGAGAGACACTGAATTACCTGATAACTCGGATGACGGATCCGCTCGAGGGTGGGTTTTACGCGACCGAGGATGCCGACAGCGAGGGGGTGGAAGGGAAGTATTATGTCTGGTCGAGGCAAGAAGTTGAGTCGATACTGGGGAGAGAGCGGGCGGAACGGTTTTGCAGGATTTATGACGTCAGCCCGCATGGCAACTGGGAAGAGCAGAACATTCTGAATCTGCTGAAGCCACTGGAGCAGGTTGCGGCGGCTGATGGAGTGGAAGTCGAAACGCTACGACGTGAGCTCAACGAGGATCGGGCACGATTGTTGGCCGCTAGAGAGCTTCGAATTCCGCCCGGAAAGGATACAAAAATCCTGACGAGCTGGAATGGACTGGCTTTGTCGGCATTTGCGACTGCCGCATGGGCGCTGGGTGAGCCGGCGTATTTGAATGCGGCCACTGCCTGTGCGGCGTTTGTCAGGCGCCGGATGATGACAAAGGAAGGTCTTTTACTACATAGCTTTAAAGATGCTCAGGCCAAGTTCAACGGCTATCTTGACGACTATGTCAACGTGATCGACGGCCTGGTGCGTCTTTTTGAGGCGGGTGGCGATCGGCAATGGCTGAACTTTGCCGAAGAGCTGGCCGCAACGATGATTCGCGAATTTCATGACGAAGCCGATGGTGGATTTTTCTACACTGGTCGGTCACATGAATCGTTAATTCTTCGCCAGAAAGATTTTCAGGATAACGCCACACCAAGCAGCACGGCCATGGCGGCAACGGCACTTGCCCGGCTTGGGAGGCTTCTTGCAAATGATTCATACATCGAAATGGCCTGGGCGACGCTGAAAAGCATTTCACCTATGCTCAGGCGATACCCCACAGCGGCCGGCCAGGCATTGATCGCACTTGATTTCCTGCTGGCCAAGGGTCCGGAGGTGGTGATCTGCTCGCCGCTGGCCGATCAGGATTATCGCAGGGCTCGGGCTATGTGGGCATCGCGATTTCTGCCGGGCGCGGTCATTCTGCCAAACTTTGCGGGCAATAATGATTCAATGGAACTGGCCAGAGATCGGTCGGCACTTTCCGGCCATATCACCAGTTTCATTTGCAGTGGTCAAACGTGCGAAACGCCAGTGGTCGGGCTGGAAGCACTTAAAACTCGCCTCACAGGCATGCCAACTTATCTTTGAATTGAAAAGTTAAGCAAAAAATGATGGTGACAAAACTCGAAAAGGCACGGGTATAAACCCGTGCCTGATCTGTTTATTGATATTTCGTGAGCTTGAAAATCGGGCCTGAAAAATCAGGCCAGTCCAAGCAGCTTTTTCAGATCATCATCGAGAATGATGTATTGATCAAGCAGGCTGATCAGCGTGGCCGAAGGCGTGGTTGTGCCTGTGGCTGCTGCCGAGCCGCCCGTGCGAGGGGCTGATTCATCAAGATAGATCGTCATTGTGAATGTGGTTTTGTTACCTGCCCAGTCCGATACCGTCCAAGAGATCGGGTCGAGCCGGAATTTCAACGTCTTTGACGGATCAAAGGTCTGGTTAGTTTTTTGCAGCTTGTAGTTGTTATAGTCCAGGATTCCCGCCGACGTATCTTCGGTAATCTTGTATTTGCCTGTCGAATCCTTAAACTGGGCGGAGGTGAAGGTATTATTGTAAGACCTTGCGCCCCAAGAGTTATCAACCACCATGCCCTTGACAAAGAAGCCGATGTCAAGGTCGTTCGGGTGCATCACACCCACAAAGTTTTTCGTCCAGACACCATTGTTATAACCGTTTACAACACCATTGGCATCTGTCGTCTGGCGACGAAGCCGATAGGGGTCAGGTGTAGTCAGGTTCAGGTCTGGACCCTGTGTGTCGCCATAGACCATGAGCGAACGGGCTTTGCCTGATGAATCAAGATTACCGGAAATCAAATTCCAGCCCTTGCGAATGGGTAGTTTGACAACCGTATTATTGAAAGTCGTAATCTGCGAAGCCGTCAGGCCAGAAGGCACAGTCACCTTCGGCACCGGCACGCCGTTGACAGTCAGGTCAAGTTGTTTATAGCCTGAAGCACCGTCGAGATTGCCGTTTTTCAGCGTAAAATTGTCATAGGCTGAATTGGCAGAATCTTTGGCCGTGCGGAAGCTATATTGATAGTTGTTGGTCACGGTCGTGACGTTGCCGGTCGTTGTGGTCGTTGGCAACGCGCTTGAATATTTGGAAGAAGTCAGATCGACCGAGATCTGGTAGGTTGACGGGTCGCCCATCATGCCATTAATTCGAGGTGATTCGGTAACGACAGTACCATTTGGCAGGGTACGGCTGTAAGAGCCCCAGCCATCCTTCGCATTGGCCGGCGCAATCACGCCACCAATTGACAGGCCATATTGATCCATGAGCTGGGTGTTAGACTTATTTCTGAGTTCAGGCGGCACTTCCACTCCGGTATAGTCAGAAATGTTGCCGTACTGGTCTTTTAC